>CAMEEX010000034.1 GCA_945915235.1 uncultured Clostridia bacterium
GTGAAATTTTCAAGGTACTATCAGGGGGGGATTCTTATTTGACCCCAACATCATCACATGATATCAGGGTCAAAAGGTCAGAAGTCCGATGCAAGCTTGCTTGCATAAGTTTTTCTGTTTCATAAAATAACTCGACAGCTAGCTAAAGAAAGCTGATTTTACAACGATGGCAACACATTATAAAATATATATCTGTGTCCTTAACACCTCTTTCTTCGTACAAAAAAATTAATGTGAATAAATATAACATGTCATACGCTAATAGACTAAATTTGCATATTCAGGCACCTTAGTCCTATTATACAAGAAAGAATTGCAATTTGCGGAATACCACTTCTGCGGCAGGCCGCCCAAGTGACATAATTCAATTCTGCCACAGTGTGTTTCTGCGCGAAGGGCTTATTATATAATTTATATAATAAAAAGGCAATGTTTCACGTGAAACATTGCCCAATACATTTATATATGTCACTAAATTAATAAGATATCTTTATAAGATTATTCTTGATAGCAAATACCGCTGCCTGGGTTCTATCCGACACTGAAATCTTTTTAAAAATATTAGATACATGGTTCTTAACTGTTCTCTCACTAATATTCAAGCGGCTTGCTATTTCCTTATTAAAGAGTCCTTCCGCCAACAGTTTCAATACATCAATCTCTCTTCTGGTCAAGTCATTCAACTTGTCCATTGCAGTATCCCTGATTGAAACCGTCTCATTAAGAATCGGCATAAGCTCCGGCTCAATAAACATCTCTCCATTGTACACTGAATGAATTGCTTTACGCAGAGTAACTGAATCTGATTTCTTGAGTATATATCCATCACATCCCATATCAACTGCCTTCATAAGATACTCCGGATTATCATTAGCTGTCAGGAAAAGTACTTTTGAATTCACCTTCTGATCTCTCATTATCTCAAGAACCTTTAATCCGTCAAGGTTAGGCATCTTGATATCGAGAATAACGACATTAGGGTTCATCTTGTTGATGGCGTTCAAACATTCATAGCCGTCGGATGCCTCAGCAATAACATCAATATCGCTGGTATTGTCAAGAATACACTTAACACCCTCTCTTACAATAGTATGATCATCCGCAATTAAAACATTAATCGGCATCTACACTTTCCTCCTTAAATATACAGGTACCAAAAACACCTGCAATCCATCTCAAAACACAGGCTGAAAATCCCATGTTATGAATCTATATTAGGTCATTTGTAAAAAACACAACTATTTACATAAACATATTTAAAAATGCAGGCAACAAACATTTTAATGAAATCTGTCCTATTTCGGAATAATTGCAAATCACAAATATATTTAGTAAATTTGTCCTATAATAGATAATTATATACTAAAACCACCATTTTGAAAAGCTTATAATCAAAAAAACATGCTTGTCAGTTAAAATATAATAGATTATACTATTTACATGATATCGGATTTCCAAGTTCAAAATCTTCTTTCACCTGCCTGATAAGGCATCCGATCAGAGTAGATTTTGCACTTAACTCCAATAATACAAAACGATATAAAAACAACAAACCAGCAACTATGCTATTATATATCAATAAGGAGGTTACCATGAGTCACAAAAAAAACAAACATCCTCTGCTCAAGGCTGCGGGACTTGCACTTGGATGCATGGCTGTTTACAATACCTGCGAATATAAAAAAGCTACATCCGGGAATGTAAATCATCGTGAAGACTGCCGTATTTACAGCGGCCGATTCGGTGACATATACTATAAGCATTATGGCAGCGGAAGTCCTGTTTTGCTGTTACACTCACTTGATCCGTCAGCTAATATGGCAGAATGGCTTTCTGCAGCCACATCACTCTCTGAAACACATTCTGTCTATGTAATAGACCTTCCGGGCTGTGGTTTTTCAGACAAGAGTGTAATTGATTATTCAATATATATGTACGCACTCGCAGTGAACGATTTCATCAAAAACAGAATATGCCGCCACCATGACAACATATCCGGAATTCATGCTGCTGCTATCTCCACATCTGCCTCAATACTAATATGTGGCGCCCTCGTAAATCCTAAGCTCTATTCCGGACTTGCCTTCATAAACCCTCAGACAATGGAAAGTACTTACTGCAATCCATCCACCAGACCTGAATTTGCCAAGGCACTCCGTGCAGTTTACAATACTCCTGTCATTGGTTCATTTATGTATAATCTCCGTTATAGCAGAAGCGCTATTCTGGACAGACTCTCACATATAGAAGGGCTCGATGACACTGCCAAGAATAAACTCGCCGATTCAATGTACGAAGCAGCACACACCGGCGGACACTGCGGACGTTTTCTGCTCGGCAGCATACACGGCAATCTTTTAAACACAGACACGAAGCATATGCTTGACAAGCTCCGGATCCCAGTGCTTGTCGTGACAGGCACAGAGGACAGACAGGCTAAAAAAGCGCTCTCAGCCTTCGACCTCGACAGGGAGAATATCTCCTCCATCACTCTCGAAGGCATCAGCGCCCCACAGCTCGAATGTCCTGACAAGCTTGCATTAGCACTCAACCGTTTTTTTGAATAATTCAGTCCTAAAGCGGTTCCTTTGACGGCATGCCCGCCTTTCTCGGATATTTTCCGGAGGTGGCTGCCGTCTTTTTTATTACAACAAAAGTTCTGTCTATGTCCGTATCAGGGAGCGTGAGCTTATGCACCTGCTCTATCTGTCCGCCCAAAAGCTTCACAGCTCTCTTGGAAGCCGCAAGCTCCTCATCGAGCTGTCCCGCCTTGTAGGAGATGAACACACCTCCGACCTTTACATAAGGCAGGCAGTATTCGCTTAGTGTTGACAAATTTGCCACCGCTCTTGAAACACACACATCGAACTTCTCACGGTACGCCTTATTTCTCGCAAAATCCTCCGCCCTTCCGTGAAGAGTCTCAATTTTTTCAAGCCCATTAACCTTAATTACCTCATCAAGAAACTTAATTCTCTTGTTCAGTGAATCAAGCAGTGTAAAGCTTGTCTCAGGGTACATAATCTTGAGCGGTATTCCCGGAAATCCGGCACCCGTTCCGATGTCCACAACGCGGTCCGTTTTTTTGAAGGAATATACACAATTCACCGCAAGACTGTCCACAAAATGTTTAATGACAACCTCGTTGTACTCCGTGATACCCGTGAGGTTCATAAATTCATTCCACTCGCACAATATTTTATGAAAGCTGTTAAGCTGCCCACACTGTATATCGCTCGGCTCAAGCCCAAGCTTTTCCAGACTTTCTATCAAAAAATCTGCCATCAGATAATTCTCCTTACTTTTTTATCTCCTGCTCTCAAGGTACACTAAAAGCACCGTTATGTCCGCCGGTGAAACACCTGATATTCTCGATGCCTGTCCTATGGAGCGCGGTTTGAAGTTCTTTAGCTTCTGTCTCGCCTCAAGGCGCAGGCTTCCGACCTCATCATAGTCGATATCCTCAGGTATGAGTTTCTTCTCAAGCTTCTTAAAGTGCTCCACCTGCCTTAACTCTCTCTCGATGTAGCCCTGATATTTTATGTTAATGTTCACCTGCTCAATAACGTCCCAAGGCAGCGGCTTTCTATCCTTGTCAAGCTCCGCTATCGCCTCATAATCGAGCTCAGGGCGCTTTATAAGGTCGGCAAGCGACACTCCGTTGTTGAGCGCCGTGCTGTTATGTCTTGCAAGGAACTCCGTTACCTCACTCGTTCCACCTATCATAACTGAGCTGAGGCGCTTTATCTCCGCATCTATTTCCTTTCTCTTCTCCTCGACCTTCGCATACCTCTCATCTGAGATAAGCCCTATCTCATGCCCCTTTGCAGATAATCTGAGGTCAGCATTGTCCTGTCTTAAAAGAAGTCTGTACTCGGCTCTTGAGGTCATCATTCTGTACGGCTCAGAGCTCTCCTTTGTCACGAGATCGTCTATAAGAACGCCTATATATGCCTCGGAGCGGTCGAGAATGAGCGGCTCCCTGCCAAGAAGCTTCATGGCTGCGTTAATTCCGGCTATAAGTCCCTGAACCGCTGCCTCCTCATAGCCCGAACTTCCGTTTATCTGTCCACCGGAGAAAAGTCCGTGGACATTCTTAAATTCAAGAGATGCCTTCAGCTCGACCGGATTAATACAGTCATACTCTATAGCGTAGGCATTTCTCACAATCTTCACGTTCTCAAGCCCCGGAACCGTGCGGTACATCGCATACTGCACATCCTCCGGAAGCGAGCTCGACATTCCTCCAAGGTACATCTCGTTGGTATAATTGCCCTCAGGCTCGACAAAAACCTGATGCCTGTCCTTGTCCGCAAATCTTACCACCTTGTCCTCTATTGACGGGCAGTATCGCGGCCCCGTACCCTCTATTTTGCCCGAATATAACGGAGAACGGTCAAGGTTATCCCTTATTATCTTATGAGTCTTCTCGTTGGTGTATGTAAGATAACACGAAACCTGCTCCTTCTGAATATCCTCGGGATTGGTTGTAAACGAGAACGGAACAATCCGCTTATCACCGAACTGCTCCTCCATCTTGGAGAAATCTATTGAACGCCTGTCAACGCGCGCCGGAGTACCTGTCTTAAAACGTCTTATCTCTATTCCAAGCCTCTTTAGAGCATCTGTTAAGTGATTGGCTGCCTGAAGCCCGTTAGGTCCTGTATAGCTGCTCACATCGCCGTATATGCACCTTGCCTTGAGATACGTTCCCGTACATAGCACCACAGCCCTGCAATGGTACACAGCACCCGAAAAGGTCTTAACTCCCGTAATATTCTTATCCTCGTCGGTGAGAATGTCCGCCACCTCAGCCTGACGTATGGTAAGGTGCTCCGTGTTCTCAAGCGTCCTTCTCATCTGTCTGCTGTACTCTGACTTGTCCGCCTGTGCACGCAGCGAATGGACAGCCGGTCCCTTCGAGCTGTTGAGCATCTTTGACTGGATGAAAGTCTTGTCGATATTCTTTCCCATCTCACCGCCTAGCGCGTCGAGCTCCCTTACCAGATGCCCCTTCGAGCTTCCGCCGATATTCGGATTGCATGGCATGAGCGCAATACTCTCCACACTCACCGTAAACATGATTGTCTCAAGCCCTAATCTCGCACACGCGAGCGCAGCCTCACAGCCGGCATGTCCTGCCCCGACAATCACCACATCATAATTTTCTTCAAGATAATTTCCCATTTTTCCACAGCACAACCTGTGTGCAGCCTCTCTTTTCTATATAAAATAAATATCACTTTCCCATACAGAACTTGCTGAAAATCTCGTTCACCAGATCCTCCTCGACGGACTCTCCTATAATCTTTCCAAGCTCCTCATAACCGTTCATAAGGTCTATGGTCAGCAGATCCTCCGGTACAGCCATAGCAATCCCGTCCTTCACAAGCTCAAGGCTCTCCTTCGCACGTCTGAGCGCGTCCTTCTGCCTTGCCCTCGTAATCATTATCTCATCGTTGTATGAGAGCTCTCCACCTAAGAACATCTCCTCAAGCTTCTTCTCAAGCTCATCTATTCCCTCCTGCTCCTTTGCGGAAATATTTATCACAGGACAGTCAATATAGCTCTTAATATCATTCTCGGTGGTTCTGGCAGCAAGGTCTGATTTGTTGAGAAGAACTATGACCTTCCCCGCCACTCCCTCGTTAATCATGGATATGATGTCCATGTCGTTGTCGTCGAGCTCGGTCGAGCTGTCGACCACATATATTATCAGGTCTGCATCCTTGGCAAATCTCCTCGACTTATCCACACCGAGTTTTTCCACAATATCCTCAGTCTGTCTTATACCCGCCGTATCGATAAGCTTGAGTATAATTCCATGCACGTTTATCTGCTCCTCAAGGGTATCCCTCGTAGTGCCCGCAATGTCCGTAACTATGGCTCTTTCCTCGCCTAACAGAGTGTTCAAAAGACTGGACTTTCCGGCGTTAGGTTTACCCAGTATTACCGTCCTCACACCCTCCGTGAATATCTTACCGTTGTCAACACTTGTCAACAACTTATCCACAGCATTTATCCACTTATCCACAAAGTTATCCAGTTTATCCACAAAGTTATCCAGACTAATGTGCTCCGGATCGTCCAAAGCCGCTTCAATAAAGGCTATATTGTAGATTAACTCTTCGCGGATTTTTTTTATCTCTGTGGATAACTTTCCGTTCAGCATGCTCACTGAGCTCTTTAACGCATAATTATTTTTTGCGTTTATTACGTCGATGACAGCCTCAGCCTGAGCCAGATCAATTCGTCCGTTCAAAAACGCACGCTTTGTGAACTCACCCGGCTCTGCCGCCCTCGCTCCGTTTTTTAACACGAGCTCGAGTATGCGCCTCGTCACATAGGCTCCGCCATGGCAGTCTATCTCGACAACATCCTCCCTCGTGTAGGTATTCGGAGCCTTCATAACCAGCACAAGTGCCTCGTCAATAAGCTCCTCACCGTCATATATATGTCCATAATGAGCCATATGGCTCCTCGAATTCGTCAGCTTTTTATTATTTTTTCCCTTAAAAACCCTGTCCGCAACCGCAACGGCATCGTCTCCGCTAATTCTGACAATACCGATGCCTGCATTGCCCATACCTGTGGCAATCGCGGCTATAGTCTCACGACTCTCCATGTTTTTCCTCATTTCTATTAACTTCAATAACTTAAAAAGATGTGTACATATTCGCATACGCACACATCTTGATAATATGTTACTTTTAAGTTTATTGCAAGGATATTTTACGCATTTTTCTTCAAATATACAACTACATGGCGGAATGGCTCCTCGCCCTCGCTTCTTGTAGATACATATCTGTCATTCTGAAGAGCTGAATGGATAATTCTTCTCTCATATGGGTTCATAGGCTCAAGAGAAACAGGCTTTCTTGTTCTCTTAACCTTGTATGCGATATTCTTTGCAAGAGACTCAAGTGTCTCTTTTCTTCTTGCACGGTAATTCTCGGTATCAAGCTTAACGCGGAAGTAACCTTCTGCCTCCTTGTTGGCAACAAGGCTTACAAGGTACTGTAAGGAGTCTAGTGTCTGACCTCTCTTTCCGATAAGAACACCCATGTTCTCACCGACGAGCTCAACATCTACCGAACCCTCATTCTCATCGATAACAACCTTAACCTCAGCTTCCATTCCCATGGCATGAAGCACATCACCGAGGAACTTCTTTATCGCAGGCTCCATATTGGCTCCCGCAACAGGCTTTCTTGAAGGTCTTTCATTCTCCTGAGGCTCTGTTTCTTCAACGACGGCAGGTTTCTGTACCGGCTTCTCATCCTGAACAGGTACACTCTTAGTCTCATACTTAGGTGCATGATACTCCTTCTTAGGCTGCTCAGGCTTTCTTGCAGGGGCAGGTTTGTCCTCGAGCTTTGGCTCGGTGACATTCTTTACAACCTTCTCGAACTCATCCTCTGTCTCAGCAATGCGGACCTTAATAACTGCCGGTCGTCTGTTAATACCTAAAAAACCGTTGCTTCCTTTATCAATTACTTCGTACTCAAGCTTGTCGCTTGTGACTGAAAGCTTAATAGTAGCATTAGTAATGGCTTCGTCTACCGTTTTACCGGTAATCTCTATATATTCCATGATATTTTTCCTCCAATACTAATTCTTTGAATTTTTCTCATTGTACATCTTAACCATATTCGCCTTGGACGCAAGTGAACCCGGCTTGGCGTTCTGGTTATAATATTCTGTAGATTCCTTGATTTCCTTGGCGCGCTCGCCTCTTCTGGCAATCTCTTCCTCTTTTCTCTGAACCGACTCCTCATAGTTAGTAACCGCGGAGGTGTCAATCTTCTTAGGAGGGAGTCCCTGCTTCGCTCTCTTCTTATTAACCTTCTCCATATTCTTGGCGATGAGCTTCTCCACATCAACCTTGTCCATGTACTTGTTAATAAATATCTGCTGAACACACTGTACAACACTACCCATAATCCAGTAAAGACCAAGACCACTAGGCATGGAGATACAGAAAACTGCTGAGATAATAGGCATCATGGTGTTCATCATCTTCATGGACTGTGCTGCCGTATTGTTCTCATCATCGTTAGCAGGATTGTTGGTCTGCATGAGCTTTACTGAAAGCCACTGCGTAAGACCGGCAAAAAGCGGAATTAAAAGTGCAAGGCTTAACTTGAACCCCGGCGCTGTTGCTAAGTTGATTCCAAAGAAATTATTTACATGTAAAATCTTCTCGGACTGCTGTGCAATCGTGTCCGCGATCCCGTTTCCATAGCTTGCAAACGCATTCTGAAGCGTATCCCACTGATCCGCCGAAAATGCATTTAAGAACTTAAGAAGTGCGTCCTCCGTCTCATATGTCGACGTGGTGAGTCCGCTGTCGATAAGTACCTGGCTGTAATTTGTAACTCCCGTTATCGCAGTGATAATAGGCTCAAACATAGCCTTAACTCTTGGAACATAAGCCGGAATGTCACGCACAACGGCGAAAATTCCGTAGAAAATAGGAAGCTGGATGAACATCTGAAGGCATCCGCCCGTAGGAGAGGTTCCATACTTCTCATAAACTGCCTTTGTCTCCATCTGCATCTTCTGCATGGAGGCAGTATCATTCTTGCCCTTGTATTTATTCTGTACAGCCATAAGCTCAGGCTGCATCATCGACGACAGCTTCGAAAATCTCTGCTGCTTTATTGTCATAGGCATCATTATGAGCCTTACAATAATCGTGAAGAGAATAATACACAAACCGATGTTAAAACCACCGGTAATAAAGAACAACGCCTGCATAATATAGCCCATTAACAAGGCGATAAAATCGATAATATCACCAAGAATAGGCACCTTCAATAAAATCATTATTATTCCTGTTCCTTCCCGGTCATTATCATACTCGATGAAAACAACCCATTATATTTAGAAAAACCTGAGTTTTTCTAAAATAAGAACCATATTCTTACCATAACCACCTGTCCAACTAATGTTATGGTACTGGATCATACCCTCCTTTTGCAAAAGGGTTACACCGAAGTATTCTTTTTGTTGTCAGATAGCTCCCCTTAAGGGCGCCATATTTCTCAATAGCCTCGACAGCATACTGAGAACAGGTTGGAGTGTATATACAGGTTGGATATTTCTTCATTGGTGAAAGAAACCTGCGGTAAAATTTTACCAAAGCAATCAATAATTTTTTCATACCAACTTTTCCTGATAAATTCCGTGAACCTTACATATATGGATGAGTGCGCTCTGCGTTTCCGCGAAGCCCTTCCCCTTATGCGTGGCTCTTGAAATAATCACAATGTCATAGCCTGACTGTATACTACCGTAATTAAGTCTGCACGCTTCTCTTATGAGCCTCGTGAGACGATGTCGGACAATGCTGTTCCCGACTTTCTTACTCACAGATATACCAATTCTGGTGGTATCCGTTCCATTCTCCAAAACATACATGACCAGATATTTGTTGGCATAAGACTTACCACTCTTATATACCTTTTGAAAATCGATGTTTTTTTTCAAAGTTTCATAACTGCTCATGTGTCCAACTGCCTCCTATGATTTTCATAGAAAAAAGGCCACACACCTGCGGCCTATACTGTTAAGCTCTTTCTTCCCTTAGCTCTTCTTGCAGATAAAACCTTTCTGCCGTTTGCTGTGCTCATTCTTGCTCTGAAACCGTGAACCTTGTTTCTCTGTCTCTTCTTTGGATGGAATGTCTGCTTCATGTTCTCGTGCACCTCCTTTTTGTTAATGATATGGCATAATTTGGTAAGCATATCATACTATAATAAAAAACATCATTTTCATTTTATTCATTTGCCCCTATAAAGTCAAGCTTTTTTTCAATAATATCTTCATTATGTCTCCAATAACCTCCTTCATTATATGACACAGCCGCAATATCACCTCATTATTGACAACCAACTTATCCACAAAAATGCATCGTAAAAGTTATCCCCAATTTGTGGATAAGTTGTGGATAACTCTGTTGATGAATGTTCTTAACCTGTTAATATTATCCACAAAGCCCTTATTTTAGGGTCTGGATAATGTTAATTAAGATATTCACAATTTCCACAAAGAGATTTTTCACAAATTCATCTTTTTTCTGAATAATATACTATATGCAACTTTTATATAATTATTATGTAAACCGTATGTTAATATTAAAAAAATTCTCATAACCCGCATTTTTTTCTAAATAAGTACCCTTTAAACTTTGATATTCCATTGAAAAAAACCTGATTTTAAGGTATAATAACTTAGAATGACACAAAATGGGAGAAATATCGATGATTGCTGAAATTAAAGAAAAATGGCCTCTTATTTTAGAGACTATAAAGAATGAACATGAAGTCAGTGATGTATCTTTTAAGACGTGGCTGCTGCCTCTCGAGCCGTATGATACACATGACAATGTTCTGTTTATACTGCTTCCCGATGAGAGAATGGGTCAGAACTATATCAACTATATAGATAAGAAATACACGGTTCCGCTCAAGGTTGCGGTCGCCGAGTGTACGGGCTTAGAGCTTGATATACAGTTTATTTTCCCAAGCCAGACCAAGGATATTGACCGGCTGGTTAGCTCTTCTTCGGATACTAATCATGCCAAGCCTTCCTTTACAGTAGAAGCTCCTTCCGACGAGACCTACGAAAAGGCAGGACTTAACAGGAAATACACCTTCGACACCTTCGTCGTAGGCGACAACAACAGTTTCGCGCACGCTGCTGCCGTAGCTGTTGCAGAATCCCCTGCCGAGATTTACAACCCTCTTTTCATATATGGAGGCGTTGGTCTTGGAAAGACGCATATCATGCAGTCCATAGGAAACTATATTCTTATGAAGGACCCTACCAAGAAGGTAATGTATGTGACCTCCGAGGCATTCACCAATGAACTGGTCGAATCCATCAAGAATGATCGTACCAATACCAACCAGAAGTTCCGTGACAAATACCGCAAGGTCGATGTTCTGCTTATCGACGATATCCAGTTCATTGCAGGCAAGGAGAGTACCCAGGAGGAGTTTTTCCATACCTTCAATGCGCTGCGCGAATCGAAAAAACAGATAGTTATTTCATCAGACCGCCCGCCGAAGGATATCGCAACTCTTGAGGACAGGCTCCGTTCGAGGTTCGAGTGGGGTCTCACCGTTGACATTGCGCCACCTTCCTACGAGACGAGAATGGCTATTCTCCGCAAGAAGGCTGAGTCCGAGAACCTCAATGTACCTAATGAAATACTTGAATATATAGCCAACAATATCAAGTCCAATATCCGTGAGCTCGAGGGCTCCCTCACTAAGCTCACCGCATACGCCAAGTTTACACATAATGATCTGAGCATCGCTCTCGCTGAGGAGGCACTCAGGGACATCATCTTCCCTAACGAGACAAGGGACGTGACGCCTGACCTCATCATCAAGACCGTATCCGACCATTTCAATATTACGCCTGCAGACATCACCTCGCACAAGCGCAATAAGGAAATCGTCTACCCTCGCCAGATTGCTATGTATCTTTGTCGTGCCATGACGGACGTGCCTCTTGCTACCATCGGCAAGCTTATCGGAAACCGCGACCACACAACAGTTATTCACGGCGCTGACAAGATTTCCGATGAGATTAAGAATAATGTACAGACCAAGGAGCTCATAGACATCCTTATCAAGAAGATAAATCCGTCTTAAGCTACGGGTTATCACCATTATTTAAAACTCATTATAATAAGGAAGAAACTCGTTACGGATTGTGGATAACCTGTCGGACAATTCTGTGGATAACTGTTGATAAATCCACTTTTTATGTGAATAAATCAGTTTTCTGTCCACAGCCGATTTTGCCGGAAATTTTTTTCCACACAGCTTTAACAGCTTGTCCTTTGATTATTAACACACTTATTCTTTTTCTGAAACCCTTGATTTTCAAGGCTCAGAGGAGTTATCAACATATTCACAGCCCCTACTACGACTACTGCTGAATATTTTTATATTATTTATACACAACACGTCAACGTGCACTTTTGAAAGGAGTTCAGACACTATGAAAATCATTTGCAATAAATCAGATCTTTTATCAGGTGTGAGTGTAGTTCTCAAGGCTATACCTTCCAGAACAACAATGAGTATTCTCGAATGTATTCTCATTGATGCATCTGCCGGGGAAATTAAACTTACCGGCAATGACATGGAGCTTGGAATAGAGACAATAATCAAAGGAGAGATCGAACAGCGAGGCAAGGTTGCCATCGACGCGAAGATTTTTTCTGATATTATAAGAAAACTTCCCGACAGCGAAGTTACTATAGAGACCGACGAGAATTATGTTGCACGCATTATCTGTGAGAAGGCGAACTTCACCATCTCCGGAAAATCAGGCGAGGATTTCTCCTATCTGCCTTATATAGAGAAGGACAAGTTCATCGAACTCTCCAAGTTTGCACTTAAGGAAGTTATTAGACAGACAATATTCTCAATAGCCGACAATGAGAGCAGCAACAGAATTATGACGGGTGAGCTTTTTGAGATCAAGGACAATAATCTCAGGGTTGTCTCACTTGACGGACACAGAATATCAATAAGAAATATTGAACTTAAGAATTCCTATGAGCCTATCAAGGTGATTGTTCCGGGAAAGACATTAAACGAAATCAGCAAAATTCTGTCCGGCGAGGCAGATGAGTCGGTGAGCATTTTCTTTACCGACAACCACATTTTGTTCGAGTTCGACCAGACCAAGGTTGTGTCAAGACTTATAGACGGAGAGTTCTTCAAGATTGACCAGATGCTCTCGAAGGACTATGAGACCAAGGTTATCATTAACAAGAAGGAATTTTTAGACTGTATCGATCGTTCGATGCTGCTCGTCAAGGAAGGAGAAAAGAAGCCTATCATTGTAAGTATTACAGACGGCTCACTTGAGATTAAGATTAACTCCCCAATCGGCTCCATGAACGAGGACATTGATATATCAAAAGAGGGCAGGGACATAATGATTGGCTTCAACGGACGTTTCCTCATGGATGCGCTCAAGGTTATAGACGATGAGCAGATATCCATATATCTGATGAATCCTAAGGCACCTTGCTTTATCCGTGATGACAAGAATGAATATATTTATCTCATTCTGCCGGTCAATTTTAACAACTATTAATGGATAATTATACAAATTATGCATGCATAAATATGCAAATGTATAATTATTAATAGATAATGCATAAATATAAAATAATTTGACTTTTACCAAAGTTATGCTTATAGGAAGGGAAAATATGGAAATAATAAAACTGCGAGAAGAATTTATTAAGCTGGGACAGGCGCTGAAGGCAGCAGGACTTGTCGAGTCCGGCGTTGACGCGAAGCTTGTCATTCTTGACGGTCAGGTCAAGGTAAACGGCGCCGTTGAGCTTCAGAGAGGCAAGAAGCTCCATGCGGGCGATGTTGTCGAGTATGACGGAGAAACTATCAAGATAGAAGGTTAGTGCAATATGGTTATCGAAGCTCTTGATTTGCAAAACTACAGAAATTACGGGCTCCTAAGCATGAAGTTTTCGCCGGAAACCAATATTCTGTATGGTGACAACGCTCAGGGCAAGACAAACATACTCGAGGCAATATATGTGGCAGGTACGACAAAGTCACACCGCGCGGGCAAGGACAGGGAAATCATTGCCTTTGACAGCGACGAGGCGCACATTAAGATGTTTGTACGCAAGAATAATATCCCTCACAGGATAGACATGCATCTTAAAAAGACTAAGGCGAAGGGCGTCGCAATAGACGGAATACCTATAAAGAGGGCTGTTGACCTGCTCGGCATAATCAATATTGTATTTTTCTCGCCCGAGGACCTCAACATAATCAAGAGCGGACCGGCTGAGCGCAGACGTTTCATGGATATGGAGCTGTGCCAGCTCAACAAGCTGTATGTACACAATCTCGTCAACTACAACAAGGCTATTTTGCAGAGAAATAAGCTGCTTAAGGATATCTCCTTTAACCCGTCGCTTGCGGACACTCTTGATGTGTGGGACGAGCAGCTTGTGAGTTTCGGAAAAGAGCTCATAAAGATAAGGCGGGATTTTGTGAACAGCCTTAATGATATAATATACGATATACACAACAAGCTGTCAGGAAACAAAGAGCAGCTAAAGCTTGTGTATGAGCCTTCCGTGACTGAGGAGGAGTTTAAAACTAAGCTCGCCGAGGCGAGGGATAAGGACATCAGGCAGAAAACGACCGCATACGGTCCACACAGGGATGACATGAGCTTCATGCTCGGAGATATGGATGTTAGAAAATACGGCTCGCAGGGGCAGCAGAGAACCTGTGCGCTGTCACTTAAGCTGTCGGAGATTGAGCTTGTGAAGCTTATCACGGGGGACATGCCGGTGCTGCTGTTGGACGATGTTTTCTCGGAGCTTGACGCGAACAGGCAGAACTATCTGTTGGACAGCATAAGCAATGTCCAGACCATCGTGACCTGCACGGGACTCGATGAATTTATCAATTACCGTTTTCACTTGGACAAGGTGTTCTATGTGACGGACGGGCATGTGGTTGAGAAAAACTGATAAATAAGATATATGGGAGAGCGCTGCTGCCGCATATATTATTACTTTTAGAATATTTAATTTAGCTTAGCGCAGAAATGAGGAAAGCATGGAAAATAATTATGGAGCTGACCAGATACAGATTCTTGAAGGTCTTGAGGCGGTAAGAAAAAGACCGGGAATGTATATTGGCAGTACATCATCGAAGGGACTTCATCATTTGGTTTATGAGATTGTAGACAACTCGGTAGATGAGGCTTTGGCAGGCTACTGCACCGAGATCGATGTGCAGATTAACTCTGACAATTCAATAACAGTAACGGACAACGGACGAGGTATTCCTGTGGGAATAAATGCCAAGTCGGGACTCCCGGCTGTAGAGGTTGTATTTACAATTCTCCATGCCGGAGGCAAGTTCGGCGGCGGAGGCTACAAGGTATCCGGAGGTCTCCATGGAGTAGGTGCGTCCGTCGTAAACGCGCTCTCCGAGTGGCTTGAGGTTCAGGTGTACCACGACGGCAGCATATACCAGCAGAGATACGAGAGGGGTAAGGTAATGTATCCTCTCAAGGTTGTCGGAAGCTGCGGTATGGAAAAGACCGGAACGAAGGTAAGTTTCCTTCCTGACAAGGAGATTTTTGAGGATACAGTATATGATTTTGACATATTGAAGAACCGTCTCAGGGAGATGGCATTCCTCACGAAGGGCATCAAGATAATTCTCAGGGACGACAGAGAGGACAAGAAGGAGAAGATATTCCACTATGAGGGCGGCATCAAGGAGTTCGTGCAGTATCTTAACCGCAGCAAGACTCCTCTCTATGAGAATATTATCTACTGTGAGGGCACGGTAAACAACATATCCGTGGAGGTTGCCTTCCAGCACAACGACGATTACAACGAGAGCATCTACTCCTTTGTAAACAATATAAACACGCCTGAGGGCGGTATGCACCTTACAGGCTTCAGAAATGCGATAACCAAGACCTTCAACGACTATGCGAGGTCGAATAAGATGTTAAAGGACAGCGAGCAGAACCTCACGGGTGAGGACATCAGGGAGGGTCTGACCGCCATTGTCAGTGTAAAAATTGAAAATCCTCAGTTTGAGGGTCAGACCAAGCAGAAGCTTGGAAACAGCGAGGCGCGAGGTGCGGTTGACAATGTTGTTACAGAGCAGCTTACATATTTCCTCGAGCAGAACCCGACTGTTGCCAAGATGATATGTGAGAAATCCCTTCTCGCGCAGAGAGCGAGGGAGGCAGCAAGAAAGGCGAGGGATTTAACGAGAAGAAAGACCGCACTTGAGTCCATGAGCCTTCCGGGCAAGCTTGCAGACTGCTCCGACAAGGACCCTAAGAACTGTGAAATCTTCATCGTAGAGGGAGATTCCGCCGGCGGCTCCGCCAAGTCGGCGAGAAGCCGTGCGACACAGGCTATCCTTCCGCTTCGAGGAAAGATTCTCAATGTAGAGAAGGCAAGACTTGACCGTATACTCGGAAATGCCGAGATTAAGGCGATGATAACTGCGTTCGGAACGGGAATACATGAGGATTTTGATATAAGCAAGCTGCGCTACCACAAGATTATCATTATGACCGATGCCGATGTCGACGGTGCACATATCGCGACGCTCATGCTCACATTCCTTTACCGTTTCATGCCTGAGCTTATCAAGCAGGGCTATGTGTACCTTGCACAGCCGCCTCTTTACAAGCTCGAGAAGAACAAGAAGGTATGGTATGCATACTCGGACGAGCAGCTCAATGATATTCTGACCGAGGTAGGACGTGACCAGAATAACAAGATACAGCGTTACAAGGGTCTTGGTGAGATGGACGCAGACCAGCTCTGGGAGACTACAATGGACCCGGCAAAGAGAATACTCAAGAAGGTTTACTACGACGAGGACTATGCTTCTGAGATAGATGTCACATTCTCAACCCTCATGGGAGACAATGTTGAGCCTAGAAGAGAGTTCATCGAGGCAAACGCGAAGTTCGTAAAGAACCTTGATATATAAATTATAAATAACTTGGAGGAAATTTGAATGGATGAGCATATCTTTGATAAGGTCCATGATGTAGACCTGAAAAAGACTATGGAGGACTCATATATAGACTACGCGATGAGCGTTATCGCTGCGAGAGCGCTCCCTGATGTCAGGGACGGTCTTAAGCCGGTACAGCGTAGAATACTCTACTCTATGATAGAGCTGAACAACGGCCCTGATAAGCCGCACAGAAAGTGCGCGCGTATTGTAGGAGATACAATGGGTAAATACCACCCACACGGAGACTCTTCCATCTACGATGCACTCGTTAAGCTCGCGCAGGACTTTGCGACGAGATATCCGCTTGTCGACGGCCACGGAAACTTTGGTTCCGTAGACGGAGACGGTGCTGCTGCCATGCGATACACCGAGGCGAGACTCAGTAAGATTTCCATGGAGATGCTTGCAAATATTGACATGGATACGGTTGATTTTACACCGAACTTTGATGAGACTGAGAAGGAGCCTACAGTGCTCCCGTCGAGATATCCTAACCTCATGGTGAACGGAACCTCAGGTATCGCCGTTGGTATGGCGACCAATATACCGCCTCACAACCTTCGCGAGGTCATCGCTGCCGTTGTCAAGATAATCGACAACGAGGTTGAGCTTGACAGGGATACGGATATTGAGGAGCTCATGGAGATTGTGAAGGGACCTGATTTCCCTACAGGAGCCATGGTTATCGGCAAGAGGGGAATTGAGGAGGCATACCGCACCGGACGCGGCAAGATTAAGGTTCGCGCGGTGACGGATATAGAGGCTATGCCTAACGGCAAGAGCCGTATTATCGTGTCCGAAATTCCGTACATGGTAAACAAGGCAAACCTTATCCAGAAGATAGCAGAGCTCGTCAAGGAAAAGAAGATTGACGGAATAACTGACTTAAGAGATGAGTCCGACAGACAGGGTATGAGAATATGCATTGAGCTGAGAAAGGACGCCAATGCGAATATTGTTCTCAACCAGCTCTACAAGCACACACAGATGCAGGACACCTTCGGCGTGATCATGCTCGCGCTTGTAGACCAGCAGCCTAAGGTGCTTAATCTCAAGGAGATGCTCGGCTATTACCTTCTTCACCAGAAAGACGTTGTGACGAGAAGAACACGCTACGAGCTCAACAAGGCTGAGGCGAGGGCACATATTTTGGAGGGCTTGATGATAGCTCTCGACAATATCGACGAGGTCATCAGCATAATAAGAAGTTCCGAGAATGTGGCAGCAGCAAAGACAAGGCTCATTGAGCGATTCGGTCTCACCGATGTTCAGGCTCAGGCTATCGTTGATATGCGTCTTAGAGCTCTCACAGGTTTGGAGAGAGAGAAGATTGAGCAGGAGTTGGCTGCACTCAGAGCCAGAATAGAGGAGTTGAAGGAAATACTTGCAGATGAGAAGAAGCTTCTTATGGTTATCCGCAAGGAGATTATAGAGATTTCCGACAAGTACGGCGACGACAGAAGAACCTCCATCGGCTATGACGAGTCCGAGATTAACATGGAGGATCTCATTCCTGATGAGAGCACCGTTATTGCCATGACTAACCTCGGTTATATAAAGAGAATGACTCTCGACAATTTCAAGAGCCAGAACAGGGGCGGACGCGGAATAAAGGGAATGCAGACGATAGATGAGGACTACATAGAGGACTTATTCATGACCACAACACACAAGAACCTCTTATTCTGCACGAGTCTTGGACGAATTTACCGCCTGAAGGCTTACGAAATACCGGAGGCGAGCCGCACAGCGAGAGGAACAGCCATTGTAAACCTCTTACAGCTCATGCCGGGCGAGAAGATAAGTGCCATCATACCTGTAAATGGTATCAAAGATGACTCATATCTTTTCATGTGCACCAAGAACGGTATTGTCAAGAGAACACCTGCGAAGGAGTACGCTAATATCCGTAAGACGGGTATCCAGACGATCACACTCAGGGACGACGACGAGCTCATCGAGGTTAAGGAGACAGACGGCAGCAAGGATATCATTCTTGTCACCAAGCTCGGTATGTGCATCAGATTTAACGAGCAGGACGTAAGACCTACCGGAAGAAGCGCGATGGGTGTAATCGGTATGAACCTTATGGCAGGCGACGAGGTTGTCGGAATGCAGCTCGATACGCAGGGCGACGAGCTCTTAATCGTTTCGGAGAACGGACTCGGTAAGAGAACGAAGAAGGAGGAGTTCCCTGTACAGCGCAGAGGCGGCAAGGGTATCAAGTGCTATAAGATTAACGACAAGACCGGAAATGTAATAGGCGTTAAGGCTGTCAACGAAAACAGGGAGATTATGCTTATCACAACTGAGGGTGTCATTATCCGTATGCAGGTATCAGGTATATCCGTGCTCGGAAGAATAACCTCGGGAGTTAAGCTCATAAATCTTGATGAGGGCGTTAAGGTTGCAAAGGTAGCTAAGGTTCGCGAAGGCGATGAGACGAAGGAAGAGGACAATGAAGCCGACGATAATGCTGACGAGGTTGTTGGAACAACTGAAGAATAACAAGGCGAAGGTATTTAACTACCTTGTGCAGATTGTTATTCTGCTGGTAGTTTTGAAATTTTTTATCGCCATGATCAAGCCTGTGGTGGTGATTGCACAGTACAGTCACCCCACGCTTGACGATTACTGGATGAGCATGGCGGTCTACAGAAAATGGACACAGACCCACTCGATATGGGCGTTTATCACGGAAGCCTTCAAGTATGCCATCGGAATATACAAAACATGGGACGGGAATTTTCTGAGCATGTTTCTGACGAGTATGTCACCGATAGTGTTCGGCGAGTCGGCCTATCCGTTTACATTCTATTTCGTGTTTGTGACATTTATGATAGGTGCCATGATGGCGGCTTACGGTCTGCTGTACAGAAGATGGCACATGCCTATCATAAACAGCATAAGCATCATGCTGCTGTTCACGATATTTTTTATGAACTATCTCTACGATGCGGGCGAGGGACTGTACTGGTGGCCGGGTGTAGCCAATTACACGTTTTTCTTCGGACTTTTCATGTTCGCGCATGGACTGTATGCCATCTACTGGGAGAAGGAAAAGACGGCGCTGCTTGTCGTAACGAGTATATGCATGTTCCTCTTAGGACTCGGAAACCCGTTCACTTCGCTGGTTTCGACCTGTCTGACCGTCTATGAGCTGGCATATCACATATATGTGAAAAAGTCGGCAAAGACGCTCAGATGGATACCGTTTGTGTGCGCGCTTGCAGGACTTATAATCATTGTCGTGGCTCCGGGCAACAAGGCGAGGGTGCAGTTCGGAACCCTCAGCGTATTCGAGACGATAAAGCGCTCGTTCTACGAGGGCACAATAATGATTAACTCGCTGACACAGAAAGCCATGTATTTTTATTATGCCATGGTTGCTGTCATCGCGTTCTGGAGCTTTTATTGCAGTGAAAAGACGGACAGGAGCAGGTTCAAGCTTCCGCCTGTAGTGTGCATACTCATGGTATGTCTTGTGTATGCATCGTTTGCACCGACAAAGTATACGATTTCCTTCTATTTCGGGCGCGTTCTCGACACGAACTTTTTCATATCGATGATGTCGTTCACTGTATCGATAATATATCTGTGCGGCGCGCTTGTGTCCAGGCTTAAGAGCATACAGAACAGGGCGGTAATGAACATCGCATTTGCGCTGGCTGCCATGTGTGCCGTGGTTTTGTGCAGACGTGAGTTAAAAGATGCGGACTATTACAATCTGTCAACCGCGTTCAGGGCTAACGGAGCGATGGAGTTCGGAACGGTGTACGAGTACGACAGGATACTCAACGAGAGGTATGACGAGCTCGTCAACAGCCCGTACTGGGACGTATACATAACAGAGCCGCCGTATGTGCCGGTGTTCGTGCACGACGACAAGACCTCGTACACGGGAATTACAGACTATTACGGAAAAAATGTAATTCTTACTGAGTGACACATAAATTTTTAAAATTCAGAGGGCTGACAATGAGAAGTATAAGCACAGAGGAAATAATAAAAAACGTAAAGGAAATGTGTATCGAGGCTAACCACTTTTTGTCTCCCGACATGAGAAAGGTGTTTGAGAAAGCTGCCGACGAGGAGACCTCTCCTCTTGGCAGGCAGATACTCGGGCAGCTTAAGGAGAACCTTGAGATAGCCGGAAACGATATGATACCGATATGTCAGGATACAGGAATGGCAGTCGTGTTTATGAAGGTTGGTCAGGACGTACATATTGAGGGCGGTTCACTCACCGATGCCATCAACGAGGGTGTGAGACAGGGCTATGTCGACGGATACCTGAGAAAATCAGTGGTTAAGGACCCGCTTGAGAGGGAGAACACTAAGGACAACACCCCTGCCGTCATTCACTATGACATTGTGCCGGGTGACAAGCTTGATATAACCATAGCGCCTAAGGGCTTCGGAAGCGAGAATATGAGCCGTGTGTTCATGTTGAAGCCGGCTGACGGCATTGAGGGCGTTAAGGAGGCTGTGCTTACGGCTGTAAGGGACGCCGGACCTAACGCATGTCCTCCGATGGTAGTCGGTGTCGGCATTGGCGGAACCTTTGAGAAGTGTGCGCTTCTGGCTAAGAAGGCTCTCACAAGAGATCTGGACGGCGAGAGACAGTCAGGCTATGTACGCGAGCTTGAGGACGAGCTGCTCGAGAAGATTAATGCACTCGGAATAGGACCGGGCGGGCTTGGAGGCTCTAAGACTGCCCTTGCGGTCAATATCGAGACCTATCCGACGCACATTGCGGGGCTTCCCGTTGCGGTCAACATCTGCTGCCATGTCAACAGACATGCACACAGAGTTATATAGATAATGTGAATAAGGGGTTAAAGGGATTTTGAGTATGAAAAAGAAGATTAATTTCTGTCTGATTGCAGAGATTGTGCTGAGCGTGGCTTTTTTGGCGTGGCTTGTATGGAAGCTGTATCCGGTTATGTGTATAGCGCAGTACACCCATTCGACCACGGACGATTACTGGATGAGCTTTTCGGTTCATAGGGTATGGGAGTCGACTCATTCCGTATCAGGCGCCATAAAGGAGGCGCTTCACACGGCGGTGCTCGCCTGGAAGTATCACAGCGGGTGCTTTATAAGCATGTTTGTTACAGCTTTGTCGCCCGTGGCGTTCAATGAAAAATACTACATGTACGCCGCATACGCGACACTCATCATACTGTTTATATCGATTATGATAACTTCGTATGTCGTTATGAAAATGGTCTTAAAGCAGTCGGTTACGGCTGCGCTTGCCGTTGCATGTGTGACAATATTTCTTCTGGTAAATTATCTTCCGTCGCCCGGAGAGGGCTTTTACTGGTGGCCGGGCGCGTCAAACTACACCATATTTTTTGCCGTATCGCTTCTGACACAGGCGTTCACGCTGCTGTACATGAATGTCGGAAGTAAGGCATGGAGAATAGTATGCCTTGTCATTGCGTCTGCACTGGCGTTTATATCAGGGCAGGGCAATCTTCTCACAGCGCTGTCGGCAGCCTGCATACTGTTCCTTGAGATGCTCTATATGGCAAAAAAGAACGGAATGAGAAAAAACGGTGTGATAATCGTATTCATACTGAGCCTCATAAACCTTATGCTCAGCGTTCTGGCTCCGGGCAATTACATAAGAGGCGCCCAGACCGTCGGAAAGCTTGGATTTTTTGCGACGGTGTGGACATCGATAAAAAACGGAAGCATATTCTTTGTCTCCTATCACAGAAACGGAACCCTGCCGTACTATATCTTCATCGCGGTCATGGTGCTGGCTTCGTTTCTGAAATCCGACTGTAAATTTGAATTTAAAAAGCCGCTGCTCTTTGTGGCAGCCGCTTATCTTATATACTGTGCCTCACTTGCACCCGTGGAGTTCACGGGTATACCATACTACGCAAGGGTGCTCGACCTGATATATTTTAACTCGGTGCTTGCCACCATGGCTTGTATCGTGTACGTCATGGGCTATGTGAGTGTGGTCATAAAAAAGAGGCTTAATGCTTCCGCGCAGGCACAGCCTTTGGAGAAATGGAAGCTGCCTGTGTTTGCGGTTTATGCG
>CAMEEX010000035.1 GCA_945915235.1 uncultured Clostridia bacterium
AAAGGAAATCTATGTGGTTTTTTGTTATTTTCTATTGCAATGCAAGCTGCTACTTTTATTTCTGGAAAAAACTATGTTACCAGCCAAACAATTGGCAATTCCTTAAATGTTAATGTTTCTCTTATGAAGCCATCAATAGATTATATATTTTCATCTCTATATAAAAATAATACCATTATATCAAATATAATAAAGCACGCACTTAGACTATATTCCGATATTCTATATTTACCTACAGCTACCAATAAATTTATGCAAGCAATGACTCTCATAGATTATTTAGGTAATCCATTTGAATATCAAAAAATGCAGAAAAACAAAGCACAAATTGCCCCTTTTTCCGCAGACAGTTTTTCTCAATACAATTTCATCTGCGAACGTTTTAAATACTTGACGTCAAAAAAAGATGAACATGGAAAGGAAATTGGTTTACGAACAAATATTATACATAATGGTCAAAGTCTTGAATCACTAATCTTTGAAGGCTATAAAATTGATTTGGTTTTAAGAGAACTTCAACTTTATATCTGCAACTTTATTAATGGAATTTTAGATTATTGCCCTCAGAATGATTGGTCATATATAGAAACAAAAATTGAAGAGAAACGAAATTCTGTTCAAGCAATACCTACTGGCTATTCAGGAAAATTTGAATGCGATTCTGTAATTATAATTGACTTTAATTTTCTAAACCAAGCAATAAAAGAAGTATATCAGCTCTATCCACAATACATTGATCGAAAATTTGAATTGCCAAAATTCCTACAGCTTATATTAGTTCAATGTGATATACATAGACCAGATTATCAAATACCAGTAAATTTCATTTTCTCAAAGGACGATCTCATTTATAATGCAAATACCACTTTTTTATTATCTAAGTATGACGGATTGGGTTTTCAATGTCCTAATGGTGAATTATGCATTTATGCAAAAAAGGTTGATGAAGACTATGATAATTTTCTTACCTCGACTTTTAAACATGTTATTTCAGAAAAAAATTATTTTTATAATGATGGAACTAAATATACAAATATCGTATTAATTTCAGATTATAACAAAATTCCTGATGAACACTTTATAGCCGCAAACAATTCTTGTAAAACACTTACACTTGGACGACTTGATAATAAAAGGACACGATGTTATGATAGCTGTCTATATTTTGACATTACATACCTTATTATGACAACATTAGGTATTGAACTATATGAAGACTGTACCCCAAACTTTATTTTTAATACCCCACGTTATCCAGACGCTTGATAAAGTTATGCATTCACCAGAATGATATTTTGTACCCAAATCGTACCCAACGCCATCTAAAAAATCCCTACAAAGCCCATAAATACAGGCTTTGTAGGGATTTACCTTTTTATTCAACCTCTATCATCTGTGCATCTTCTTTTCTAAGTGAAAGCTCATATCCTCTTACCGTAACCTCAACCGGGTCACCTAAAGGTGCAACCTTTCTCACATAAATCTCAACGCCCTTGGTAATTCCCATATCCATGATACGTCTCTTTACCGGACCAGCACCTGTAAGTTTCGCAACCTTGACGGTCTGGCCTACAGCAACCTCTCTCAAAGTCTTCATAATAATCCTCCTAGCCAATGATATTCGCAATCTGCTTTCGCTTCCTGCTCATGATATCGCTAATATGTCCTGCATCGACAGTCACAGCTACACCATAATCCTGCATGCCATATCCTTGCCAATAGCTACTCTCGAGTCCTTGACATTCACAATCAGGTTTCCGCCGATATCAGACACAACGGTGACTGATCCACCGACAACAAAACCCAGATTTTCCAAGAACTTTCTGGTCTCTTCCTTACCTCCGACCTTTTTAATAACTCCTGACTCCCCGTCCTTCATCATCGTAATTGGCATCATATCATCCCTTCTTCACACTCTGTGTTTGATTAGTAATATCTAACTTAAATCCTTTGTTAGGATATGCTAACGAATATTAGATGTCAAGAACATTTTATGAATTTTTACATTTTTTTCCGTACTTTTTTATGTACAAAACCGTTATTTTTCAAATTACTTTATATTCATAATGCTTCAACCCTATGACACAGTATTTTTGTCAGATAATTTCACCGTATACCACTAAAGATTTCTTAACAGTTTTTTTACTGGAATATTTCACGCCCGGATGCTATACTTTTATCCATAAGTGTAATCCATTACACAAATATACATACGGAAACGGAGGATTAACACTATGCTTTACGGAATTATAGTCGTGTCGGCAGTCATATTTCTATGTATACTTGCTAACAAGTTCTCGGACAAATTCGGAATGCCTACCTTAATATTATTCATGTTCATAGGTATGCTCTTCGGAAGTGACGGAATAGTGAAGATACCATTTGACAACTATGAGCTCGCCGAGCGGGTCTGCTCCATAGCGCTTATATTCATCATGTTCTACGGCGGCTTCAACACGAAATGGAAGCTTGCCCGCCCGGTTGCCGCAAGAGCCGTTCTGCTCTCTACAGTGGGTGTTGCAATAACCGCAGGAGTGACCGCACTTTTATGCCACCTCGTCCTGAGATTTTCGATGGCGGAGAGCTTCCTTATCGGCGCTGTGTTATCCTCCACCGATGCGGCGAGCGTGTTCTCAATACTCAGGCAGAAGAAGCTCAACCTAAAGGACGGCACCGCTTCCCTCCTCGAGATGGAGAGTGGTAGTAACGACCCTATGTCATACATGCTGACCGTCATAGGCATCGGTCTTGTCGGCGCAGGTGAGACAGGAAACATAGCATGGAACATATTCTCCCAGCTCACCTTCGGTTCTATAGTCGGAATTGTGTTCGCAATAGCCACCATACTGATACTCACCAAGACCAATGTAGTGACCGACGGCCTCGACACCATCTTTATGATAGCCGCGGTTCTGTTCTGCTATGCCGCCTCTGAGCTCGTCGGCGGCAACCAGTACCTCAGCGTATATTTCATGGGTATTATAATAGGTAACAGCAAAATCAAAAATAAAAATATACTTATCCCATTCTTTGACGGTGTGACAAGCCTCGCGCAGATACTTATATTCTTCCTGTTAGGTCTTTTGTCATTTCCTCATAGAATGCCCCAGATTATCCTCCCGGCACTCGCGATAGTGGTAATTCTCACACTTATAGCAAGGCCTATTGCGGTTTTTGCCATTATGCTTCCTTTTAAATCAAGCATCAGGCAATGTCTGCTCGTGTCATGGGCGGGTCTTAGAGGAGCCGCATCGTCCGTGTTCGCTATCATGGTAATATCGAGCGGCGCGAACATCTCCTACGACCTCTTCCATATCGTGTTCATGGTATCGCTCTTCTCGGTTGCCATTCAGGGAACTCTTCTCCCTGCCGCCTCGAAGAAGCTCGACATGGTTGACGAGACCGCCGATGTCCGCAAGACCTTCAACGACTATCAGGAGGAGTCGGCAATCACACTCATGCGAATGTTCATACCCGAGGGGCACAACTGGGTGAACAAGATGGTCCGCGAAGTCAATATGCCTACAGGCTCGCTCGCCATCATGATAAAGCGCGGAAAGCAGACCATCGTCACAAGGGGTGACACCGTGATACGCGCAGGCGACAATATTATCCTCAGTGTCCCATCCTACGAGCCTACCGCCAACGAGAAACTCGAGGAACTGCATATCGACAAGGGAAATGAATGGTGTGGAAAGACCATAGCGGAGCTCAATCTCCCGCCAAATGAGCTTATCGCCATGATAATAAGAGGAAACGAGAACCTTATCCCCGACGGAAAGACCATCATCGAGGAGGGGGATGTGGTGGTTACATATAAATAATAGAATTGAAGAAAATAAAAATCTGCCTATGAGCTTCATGTAGCAGCTTATGGGCAGATTTTTTTAGCCATGAACTGTTATTTCTCTGCCCACAGCTTGCTTTTCATATATATAAAGGCAGAGAAGATCGCACCGATTTCTGATTTTCAGTGTTTTTTCTCTGCCCTAAGACATCTATTTTCAGTTATTGGACTGATAGTCCGCCATTCTGCCCTCTATATCTCTGTCCAAATGCCAATTTTCACATCGACATGGCAGACATAGCATCTTATCTGCCCAATAAATAGTTTGAAAGTTTCACCTTCTCTCTTTTCTCTTCCTGTACAGGTTCTCGTCAAGCTGCTTCTTGATGTTCTCCGGTATCTCCCTTGATACAGGGCATACGACCGCATTTGCGAATCGCTCCGTGAACATGGCGAGGAAATCTATATCCTTCTGAAGCTGCTCCATCGACATAACCTCCATGAGGTCGTAGCGGCAATGGATAGGTGCCACGCTGCCGCTCGCGATACGGGCAAATGACACAGCCGGAACTGACTTGTCAGCAAACGGCGTGGAGTCGCTCGAGTACACGCCCGGCTTTGAGGCAACCGGGAAGCCGACCTCCGCAGCCATATAGGAGATATAGTGTGAAAGCTTATCCTCGGCAGTCACGCAGGCGATGAACTTTCCCATGTAGGTTCCGATCATGTCGAGATTGATATTTAGCGTGAACTTCTCAAGCTCTGCCTCATGCTCCTTCACATACGCCTTGGAGCCGAGAAGCCCTCTCTCCTCGCTTCCGCAGAATACAAAACGGAGCCCGTAGTTTAACTTCTTATCCTTCAATTTCTCCATAATTCCGAGAAGTCCGGCACAGCCGCTCATGTTGTCATAAGCGCCATGTGACAAGGTTGTGGAGTCGTAATGCGCCGAGAGAACGATGAACTCATCTCTCTGTCCCGGAAGCTCGGCAACGACATTGTGCGACTGTCCGTCGTACTCGTTCTGTCTTACCTCAAGTCTGACCTTCTTCACATTGTTCTTCACAAGTTTCACTGCCTCGGCGGAGTTAATCATGGCGCACAGAAGCTTCTTAGCATCGCCGACAACCGCCTCGCGCAGATCCCTCTGCTCTATATCCTTGTCCGGATAGTGGACATTTCCGTACTGGAAGAGTATAGCCTTGGCTCCTGCCTTGACAAGGTCCTGATATGTGAAGAATGAAACACCGCCCACGTCCATGAGAACGACCTTGTCCTTAGCTCCCGCTATAGATACATTGTCGGTTCCCGGCATGTAATACAATTCGCCCTCAACCGAACCGCTTCCGCAGCAGGTGAACGCCCTGCACTCGAGCTCCCCGCCATCGGCGTAGAGATGCGCCTCCTCTATGTCACCCATGGCAACACGGAAGTCCTCTATCCACGCTTTCACTCCCATAGCCTCGCACTGTGCCTTAAGGTACTCAGCAACCTGCAGCTCCTCTTTCGTCCCGCTCGCGTGCACGAAATCCGTGTTTTCAAATATACTCTTTAAATTCATATCAATCTCCATTCCGCCGCCAAATAACGGCATACATAGTAATTAAAAGCCCTGCCTGCACTTTTCGTTTCATAAAGCAAAGCTGCCACATCTAACGCCCTGCCTCAATACAGCTTGCGGTTACGATGTGGCAGCCTGCCATTTTTTAATCTACAATATATAATATGTATACAAAATATTTAATTTGCTTTCTTAAATCCCTTCTTGAGTACATACCAGAGTGCACCTGTGATGCATACTGATGAGTAACCGCCGCAGATGATACCAACCATGAGAGGTGCTGCGAACTCGCGGATTGCGCTCACTCCGAGTATGAAGAGAATAACAACCATAACAAATGTTGTAAGTGTCGTGTAAACCGAACGTCTCATCGTCTGGGAGATACTTGTGTTTACAATCTCTGCAAGGTCTGCCTTGTTCATCTGACCAAGGTTCTCTCTGATACGGTCGAAGATAACGATCGTAGCGTTGATTGAGTAACCTACGATTGTGAGCATACATGCGATGAAGGTATTGCCGAGTGTAATTCTCGCAACTGCGTAAAAGCCCACTACGACGAGCACATCATGTAAAAGTGCAAGCACCGCACTTCCGGCAAAACGGATATCCTTAAATCTGAACCAGATGTAGAGGAGCATACAGATAGTCGCTATGATAACGGCAACAATCGCATCTGCCTTCATCTCGTTGCTGACAGCACCTGAGATGTTCTCAGTGAGGATTGAGCTCTGCTCAACACCGTACTTAGATGTAAATAACTCCTCGAGAGCCTCTCTCTGCTCTATTGTGAGATTGTTTGTCTTAAATACTACGTCATTGCCGCCCTGAACCTTCTGCTGCTGAACGGTTGAGTCACCGATTGCTGCCACGATATCAGGGATGATTGTGCTCTCTATCTCAGCCTGTGAGTAGTCCTGATTGAAGGTAACTGTTGTGGAAGTACCACCCTTGAAATCAAGTCCGTAGTTGAACATTCCCTTGCCGCGCGCACCGTTTACGGTTACGGTAACGATACCGATGAGGATAAGCGCTGCCGAAATACAGAAGAAGATGTTCTTCTTTCCGATAAAGTTGAATGTCTTTGTATCCTTGATAACTCCGTAGAGCTGTTCGTTCTTTGCACCGAAATCATAGAGTAACTTGAGAAGTAATCTTGTGACAACAAGTGCGGTGAACATTGATACAACAATACCTATGGCAAGTGTATATGCAAAGCCCTTTACGGCACCTGAACCCTTAAGACCGAGCACGAAGGCTGCGATGAGGGTTGTGATGTTTCCATCGAAAATTGCCGAGAAAGCCTTGTTAAAACCAATCTTCATGGCAGACTGTACAGTCTTGCCCGTGCCAAGCTCCTCCTTGATACGCTCGAAGATGATTACGTTGGCATCGACCGCCATACCGATTGAGAGGATAATACCAGCGATACCCGGAAGGGTGAAGGTAAGACCTGCCACATTTATGATGATAAGTACAAGCATTGTGTAAATGCAGAGTGCGATACTTGCCGCAAGTCCCGGAATACGGTACACAATTATCATAAAGAGAATGATAATTGCAAGACCTATGGTACCTGCCAAAAGGCTCGTGCGGATAGCGTCCTGACCGAGCTTAGCTCCTACAACCTGTGAACGAACCTCCTCAAGTTTTACAGGAAGTGCACCGATTCTGATAGTTGATGCTAAGTTGTCAGCCGTCTGATAATCAGACATACCGTTGATAACTGCATTTCCGTCTGTGATATGTGCGCTTACTCTCGGAACGCTGATAAACTCATTATCGTAATAGATACCGATAGTGTAGCCGTTCTCGTATGCAACCTGTGTCGCGTCAGCGAACGCCTTAGCTCCCTCATCATTGAGATTTAGCTCCACAACGAACTCTCTTCCGCCCGTGCTTGTCTGCTGAGTGCCTGCCGTAGCAGTCTTAACATCGGCACCTGTAAGAAGTATTGAGCCGTCTGCCTCCAACTCCTCGATGGTCTTGTTGAGTGTATATTTGTACTCAATCGACTGACCATCAGCCGAGAGTGAAAGCGCTCCCGTGTAGTTGTCGTTTCCGTCTGAGCCCTTCTGTGTTATGAAGTAGAGCTCACCCGGCTTTCCCATCTGTGAAAGCACTTCATTTGCATCTGTAACACCCGGAATCTCTATCGTTATACGATTAGAACCCTCCTGATAAACTTCAGCATCAGGAGTATATCCCTCTGCTCTCTTCTGAAGAATGTAAGTTGCATCCTTCAAATCCTGACTGTCAACTTCATCACCCACAGCTTCGTAGGTTATGCTGACACCGCCTGCAAGGTCAAGACCAAGCTTAATTCCGGACATGCTTCCGTCCTTTGAGCTGCCCCAGCCGAAGACTACCGTATATGCAAGAAAAGCGATTACGGCAACCCATGCAAGGGACTTTAAAATCTTCTTAACCATTTTCTTATTTTCCTTTCGCTTATGCTTATATATAGATAATTGCAGAACTCCTGCATCAATACGCCTGCGTCCGCAATCAACTAATATCTGACTTAACAGAGCTTTTTAGTCCCGGTTTCCAACTGAACCGTAATTACTCCTCGTCCTCATCGGCGAGTGCCGCCTTGATCATAATAGCGCACTCCACTCTCTTTCTCTCCATCTCACAGCCAACCTCGTAGCTGTCATTGATGTTGCCATGGAAATTGTAGGAGTTAGCTGCACAGCCGCCGCTGCAGAAGAGCTTCGCAAAGCAGTCCTTACACTTAGGCTTCGAATATACGTTGCACTGCTTGAACTCCTCGCAGATGTTCTTCTTTACAATTCCGTCGTCCACATTTCCGAGGAGGAAATCCTCATTGCCGACAAACTGATGACAAGGATATAAATCGCCCCAAGGTGTAACTGCAAGGTACTCCGTACCCGAGCCACAGCCTGAGAGTCTCTTGTAAACACAAGGGCCTCCCGTAAGGTCTATCATAAAGTGGAAGAAATTGAAACCTCTTCCCTCCTTCTCCCTCTTGATCATCTCGACAGCAAGCTTATCGTACTCCTCAAAAATCTGTGGGAGATCCTCTGTTCTGAGCGCATAGCCGTCCTCAGGTGAAGCCACAACAGGCTCAACCGATATCTGCTTGAAGCCCTGGTCTGCAAGGCTTAACACATCATTCGAGAAGTCGAGGTTGTAATGTGTGAATGTACCTCTCACATAGTAGTTGGTCTGGTTACGGCTCTCGGCAACCTTCTTGAACTTAGGCATAATGAGGTCGTAGCTTCCCTTTCCGTTGCGGAAAGGTCTCATTCTGTCGTGAACCTCCTTACGTCCGTCCGTGCTGAGAACTATATTTCCCATCTCCCTGTTGACGAACTCGAGTATCTCATCATTTAAGAGAACACCGTTGGTTGTGAGCGTAAATCTGAACTTCTTGTTGTTGGCTTCCTCTATCGAGCGTCCGTACTCGACAAGCTGCTTTACGACCTCCCAGTTCATAAGAGGCTCGCCCCCAAAGAAATCAACCTCAAGGTTCCTTCTGCTTCCCGAATTGGCAACAAGGAAATCGAGTGCCTTCTTTCCGACCTCAAAGCTCATCAGAGCCCTTCTTCCATGATACTCGCCCTCCTCGGCGAAGCAGTACTGACATGCTAAGTTACAGTCATGTGCAATATGTAAACACAGAGCCTTTACAACCGGCTGGCGGTTCTTAAAGCTGTCTATGTAATTCTCATAAATATCCTCGGTGAAAAGCGAGCCCGCATCCTTGAGCTCGGTTATCTCCTCATAAGCCTCCCTGATATCCTCTGCCGTATATCTGCCGGCAAGCTCGGTGCTTATCTCCTCTAAACTCTTGTCCTCGTACATCGGTATCATATCATATACTATATCGTCGACAACATGTACAGAGCCACTGTTGACATCGAGCACAATATTATACCCATTATTCTTATACTGGTGTACCATCATAATTCCTTCCTAAAATAAACAATAAACTAAAATCTACCATAACCGCAATAGACCGGATAGCCGTCCTCAGACAGCCGTCCGGTTTATTACAATCAGTAATACATTGTCAGCGCAATCTGTTATGCTATGTACATGTATGCCTGATTACTTATTCTCACAGCTCTGGTTTCCAACTGTGCATGATGTCTTACAAGCAGACTGGCAGGATGTCTGGCACTCGCCGCAGCCGCCCTTCTTCATGGACTCCTTAAGATTTCTTGTGTTGATTGTCTTAACGTGCTTCATCTAAAAACACCTCCTTAATAAAATAGCTCCATAGATTATATCATATAGTTTAGAAATTTTAAAGCTTTTTTTACAATTGCCAATTAATACTATCTGTAATAGCTGCCCCAGTTGTCAATGATATCCTTAGCCTCGGCAAGACCAAGACCTGTAATGTCCCTGAGCTCCTTGATAGCAGTAATGGAGTCTCCTGAAACAACATAGCCGTTAATTCTGTCCATATCTGCCTTAGGAAGCTTGGTTCCGCCTATAGCCGTGTACTCTGTGCCATTGCTGTAGGAAGCGGTGTCAGTGTGTGTATCGTTTCCTGCTACCGTGCCGTTCTGTGCAGCCGCAAAACCGCTGTTATAAGCAGCCTGCTCTGCCGCTTCCTTCTTTTTCCTGTTGGACTTTCTGACAAAGTGGATAACAATTATTAAAATTCCGACAAGGATAACCCCCATTGATGCATATACCATCAGGCTTGTTGTCTTTAAATCCTTGATTTCAAGACAGATAGGAAGAAGATACTCCTCAATCTCATCCCTGTCCGTGGTATCGAACCACTCCATATCCTCAAACCACTCGACAAAATACTCATAGCCCTGACCGTCAAGCTTCTGAATGTTTCCGACAGCCGCGAACTCGTCATCGGTAAAGTAATCCGACTCATCTAAAAGATATGACCATGTATCATCGGCTATTCTGTCGAATTCCTTCTTGTCAGACGAGCTTACCTTTACAGCCATATAGTATGTATCATCACCATCAAAAACAGGAATAATATAGTAATAATGATATGTCTTTCCCGTAACATTGCCTGTCTTGGAATTCTTGGTTGTAGTCTCGAGCGTTCCGAATGTATCAAGCACTGCATAGATATCAGTCTTGATACCATCACCTATCTTAATTTCACTCGCATCGACATCGTAGATATCGTACGTTCCCGTAAATGCCGACTTAATATTCTCCCTGTTTGAGAAAAGGAACATCGCTCCAAACAGAATAAGCACCAACGCAACGCTGAACCAAGTCCCCTGATTGTTGGATTTTCTTGTTTTTTTCATCTTTCTCTCTCCCACCTTTAATAATATTTGTGATACATCTCAGACAGTTTATTTTACTATCTTAGATGTATTTCACACTGTTCCGGAAACAGGTATCCCCTTAAGCAGTACCGCATAAGGGCCTGAGTACGAACTGCTCTCATAGCGCTCCCTTGAAAATACAAGATTGCTCTGAGCATCTATAAGGCTTCCGTTTACGGAGCCTCCCGTAAGCAGTTTTACCTCACCGCCGTCATAAAGGTATGCAAGCCTTATCTCCCCGGCGAAATGTCCTGTCATTGCATCCATATTAAAATCCGAAAAGCTGACTACATAGAGCACACGTCCCGATTTCAGCTCTTCCATGCTCTTAGTTCCGTTGTCGACTATGAGCTTATCGTACTCTCCGGTAGGTTTCACGTTGAGATACTGTGATACTCTAAGTCCTCCGTGAATATTCTTCAGAACACCATCCCTTACAAGCTCGCAGTCCTCCATTCTTATTCCATCACTGCTGTACGGAACCGTGGAGTGAAGCGTGATATTAAGCTTCTCGCCATCAACCTTGTCACCCTGAACCTTCATTCCGACCTCATATGTTGAATACTTAGGATAGATTTCGTAGGCGTCGGCTCTTCTGCTGTAGAAGGAGAGCACCTCGCGCACACTGTCCTCGGACAGAAGCACGTCATATTTTCCCGCTGTCGGAGCCGTACTTGCCTTCGCCCTGTCGACAACGGTCACAAGCTTGTCTGCCACAAGCTTCTTAAGGCTGTCAACGGCAAGCTCATCATATGAGAAGCCCTGATACAGCTCAACATCGGCAGGCTCAAGACACTGCACAACGAACTCTCCGTCCACCGAATAGGTCTCATATCCGCAGTCAACGCCCTCACTGTTGATAATTCTTACTGTTCTCTTCTCCACAAAGAGCTCAGCTGAATTTATGAAGCAGTCCTCACGCACATCGGCGGCAAACAGTGCCTCAGCCATGCGGCAGGCTGCCTCCTCGAGATTGACACCCGCAAGACTGCCCTGCGCCCCTGCAAATTTCTCCTTCTGTCCCGACACAAGCGAATAGTAAGGATTTTTTGCAAAGCCCGCTGCGTAGTAGGCATCGCTCAGAGTCTTTTTTACCTCCTGCTCATCCATGCCTTGATGTATCATACATGAAGCAGTACCTCTCATCTTCTTGTCTGCGTCATCATGGTACACCTTCACATTCCACTCATCAAGAGACTCCGTTCTGGTCATATCAAGTGTCCGCTTTATGAAAAACATTTCCTTACATTCCTTTTCACTCTCGGTAATCAGATAGCTGTCTATACCGAGAGCCTTGAGTGAATCTATAATTATATCTCTCATTTCAACTCTCCTTTTCATGTCAAGCTGTCAAGCCATAAGTCTTGCGCTTAACCCAGTCTTATCTTCGCCTTGATATAAGGTCCGCCGTCCGACACCTTCACGAACTCCTTGTAGCCCTTTCCGCAGAAACCGCTTCCGCGAAGCTCGAAATCGTCCGAAACCATAGATATGGACTTAAGCAAATCAGGCACATAACCCGTGAGGACTATAGGCGAGTACACCTTTCCGGTGAGCTTTCCGTCCTTAATCTCCCTCGCCATGTTGACAAGGCACTGTATTCCCCAGTTCTTAGGGTCCTCCATGCCGCTCGTCGCATTCTCAAGCAGGAAACCGTCCGATATGGAGGCTATCATGTCCTCGAGCTTGTCGTGACCCGCCTCGAAATAGGTGTTGGTCATTCTCGTGTAAGCCTTTCTTCTGAAGCTCTCTCTTCTTGAGTTGCCCGTAGGCTCCGTCTCAAGCCTCATGGCTGCCATCGTGTCGGAAATTCCCTGCTTTAACACGCCGTTCTCAATAACGAGCGTATCCTTTGCCACCACTCCGTCATCGTCAAAGAAATAGCTCGCAACCTCGTCGCCGACAGCAGCTCCGTCATGCATATTCACAAGCGGTGAAGCAACATACTCGCCGACATATTTCTGTGCGAGAGCTCTCTTCTTCGCAAACATATCCATCTCAACGCCATGTCCGAATGCCTCATGGACTATCATTCCCGTAACCTCAGGCGTACATATGCAATCATACTCTCCCGGAACCATCGGCTCGCTGTCAAGGAGAGCCACCGTCATCTCGACGGAGTGAGGTATCATCGCCTCAAGCCTGTCGAGCACCTCAGCTCCGCCAAGGTTTGATGCACTTGTAAAATAGCTCTTAACCTCATTGTCCTTTCTCGCCACAAAGGACATCGCACAGTCCGTCCACAGCACGTTCTGCTCCATATCCTTATTTCCCGAAAGAAAGAGCTTCGAGTACTTCTGACAGCTCATTCTCACGGCACAGTCTAACATTCTCTCGTCAGCGCCAAGCCCCTTCTGTCTTAAATCAGTCAGCTTATCTATTATGCTCTGTGCGCCAAGCTCAAACGGATTGACCTCATACTCAGTACACTTGACAAACTCAAGCGGCTCATCTTTGAGCACCCTGAGTTTTATTCTCTCTATCTGCTCAGGCACCGCCTTTTTAAGTGACTCTATCTCATCAATAATCTTAACTGCCTGCGCTTTTATATCGCTCTCAAGCCTGTTAAAGGAATACTCTGCATATTCCCCATTCTCATACACCTTGATGACAAAACCTCTGTTGCACAGCATTCCGAAATCGCCAAGGTTAATTCCTGACGCACTCACGGAAAATATCTTTGCTTCGGAGTCAACCGCCAGAACCGATGCATACTCATATCTCCCAAGCAGTATTTCAAGCAGCTTCTTAAGTGCCGGCTTAGACTCATGTAAAAAACTGCTGCCTTCAACTTTTTTCTTATCTGACATTTTATGTTATATCCTTTCCAAATAAATATATCTAAAAAGTAAAATGGCAGTGCGGCAAAATGCCGTACTGCCATAAAATATATTACTTCACATCAATAACTTTGTCCAGTATATATGTTTTCAATTTTATAGGACTTTATGCTCAGATTTTATGCATTAAACATGACTTTCTCGCTGTTAAATGCCTTAGTCATCACCACCACGAGGATAACGGCAAACAAATATGTGCTTATAGTAGTTCCAAGGAAATTCGGCATCGTTATCTCCCTTGTCAGTATGTCCTTAAAAGCCATCGAGCTTCCATATACCGGAATAAGATATTTATAGAAAACTCCGTCCGCTGAGGTGTACATTGTAATCAGCCCCGCCACAATTACCAGAATATACACAGGTGAAATGTAACTTGAAGCCTCCTTAACATTCCTTGCAAATACAGCCACCATGCAGATAATCGATACATAAAGGAGCACCACTCCAATCATAAGAATTATCATCTGTGCAATCTGTATGCCGGTAAAATTAATCGACATTCCCGATAATGCATCACTTCCGCCTATATTTTTTATAAGCATAGGAAGAGCTATAAGCATGGATATAATATACACAGCAGCTGACATCACGGCAAGAATTGACAGCGAAAATACCTTTCCCAGAACAATCTGTTCACGCTTTACCGGCGAAAGAAGCATCGTTGCAAGAGTTCCTCTCTCCTTTTCACCCGCTATCATATCAACTCCAAGTCCCATCGCACCTGCAAAGATAAGCATCGTTATAAAATATGGAAGCATCGTTCCTAACATTTTTCCAACAGCCTTATCCTCATCCTGCACAAGGTTGTCATTTACCGAAAACATCTCGACAGCGGCATAATTGCCAAATCTGTTTCCCAGAAGCATCTGCTTATAGGTGTCCAAATAGGACATATAAATATCTCTTGCCTCCGATGAGTAGTCCTCGGAAGGATTATAAAAAAACTCAATCTCCGGGGTGGCAATGCTATCAATATTGTCCATTCCCGTCATAACCAGCTTTTCAAAATCATCCGGGAATGTCATTATAAGATCCGTTGAAGCGTCATACAGTCCCGCCTTCGCCGTATCAAAAGCATCCTTATCCTGATCACTTAAAACCGTATATCCCGAAATTCCTGCCGCCCGCGCAAAGCTCTCGAAGCTCTCCGGCTCATTAACTATATATACTATCGGCTCATGTGCCTGCACATCATCTATCTGTCCCTTAATCAACATTCCCATAAGTGAAAATATACCTACAACGAGAATGACCGGAAGAATAAAGAGTGACATAACCATCTTCTTATCCTTGAAAACCCTGCTAAGTTCCTTGGAAACTATCGCCTTTATACCGTACATTTACCTGTCCTCCTTATGATTAACTCTGTAAAGCTCAAAGAAGGCATCCTCAAGATTATCCTTGCCTGTCTCATCATATATATCCCGAAGAGTGCCCTCCGCAGTCTTTTTTCCGTCTATAATCACAATCAGCCTGTCACACAGCTTCTCAGCCTCGGACATAATATGTGTTGACACAATGACAAGCTTTCCCTTCTTTTTAAGCTCTAAAAGATAGTCCGTAACAGAGCGCGCCGTTATGATATCAAGTCCCGATGTCGGCTCATCAAAAATCACTATATCAGGGTCATGCACCAGACTTACCGCTATGGCAGCCTTCTGCTTCATACCCGTCGACAGCTCCTCTATCTTCTTATCTTCGAAGCCGTCAATCCCGAAATACGAGAACAGCTCCTCTCGTCTTTGCTTCAGCTTATCCTCAGGCACCTGATGAAGCCTGCCAAAAAAATCAAACAGATATCTCGCCGAGAACTGCGGGTCAAGCTTAATCTCATTTGTCAGAAAACCAATGCTCGCCCTGACTGCCTCCGGCTCCCTCACCGTGTCATGTCCATCTACAACCACCGTTCCGTCCGTCGGTTTTAAAAGTGTAGCTATACATCTGAGCGTTGTGGTCTTTCCGGCTCCGTTCGGTCCTAGAAGTCCGAGTATCTCACCCTTTTTGGCTTCAAACGAGATATTGTCCACGGCAACCTTCCTGCTGTTCTTAGTTTTAAGCTTCTTCATCTGACCCGATGAAAGCTTATAAATCTTCGTCAGATTTCTAATCTCTATCATACCTTCTCCTCCAACTCATACACTGTTTATATATTCATTATATCTCTCGAAGGCATAATGTCAAGTATTTTTTACATTTTGTAATAAGATATTGCAAAAAGACCACCGGAAACCATACACCCCGGCGGTCTTTTGTGTGCAGTGACATCTGACAACACTGCATCAGCCCATCACTCTATGATGAAATTTTTCATTCTGTCCTCAAGCTCCTGCGCTATAGCCTTCAACTGTACTGCCTCGTTTGCGATGCCCTCAACGGTTCCCATCGCCATGGAGGTGGACGCGCTGGTCTCCTCAGTCGAAGCCGCATTCTCCTGCGATACCGATGAGAGGTTCTGTATAACATCGACAACCTTTTCCTTCGACTTGTCCATGTTCTCAACGCTTGAAGCAATACTGTCTATCCTGTCTATGAGTCCTATTATTCCGGATATAACCTGCCTTAATATGTCAGCAGTCTTTTTCATGTCCTCGGACTGCCTGTTTACGATATTGTTGACCGCTTCTGTCTTTTCAACAGTCTCACCCGACTTAGCCTCAAGGTCATGAATTATATTCTGGATATCCGCTGCCGATGAGGTCGTCTGCTCGGCAAGCTGCTTGATATTCTCGGCAACTACCGCAAAGCCTCTGCCTGCATCTCCCGCTCTTGCAGCCTCTATCGACGCATTTAACGAGAGAAGATTTGTCTGACCCGCTATCTCGGTTATGAGGTTTACTACCTCGGAAATCCTTCCTGCTGCCTGATTTGCCTCATGGGTCTTGTCATTCACAACACCGATATGTGAAACCATCTCCTTCTGACCGTCGATAAGCTGTGTCAGGATATTTTCAGCGTTCTCCCCGAGCTCCTTCATATCGTCGGCATCCTTTGCGAGCTCCTCGGCATTATTGTTAACCTTGTCTATCATATTTCCGATTTCGACAACACTCTCCGAAGCGCTCTGCGTCTCCTGTGCAAGCATCGTCGCACCGTTAGCCATCTCGTCAACCGCCCTGTCGGTATCTTTCATGTTATTCATAGTGTTGGCTGCCGACTCGCTCAGGCTGTCCGACTGCTCAAACAGAGCCCTGCTCTGTGTCTTTAAATCTGCCACAACAGCAGTCAGCTCGCCCCTGAGCGTGATAACGGACTTCATAATATTTCCTACCTCGTCCGTGAGCCTTGCGTAGCGTTTCTCCCTGTTCATATCCTTTACGCGGAAATCGAGGCGTGCAAGCTCATCCACGGCACCCGATGCATATGTAAGCGGCGATATGAACTTCGCTATAAATACGAAAACAGCCGCAATCGCGATAAGTCCTATTATAACCGATATCGCGGTAACATTTAAAATAAGCTTTACCGAGTCCGCCATCACATCGCTGTCGTCAGCCGAGATTACAAGAATGAAGCTTCTGTCTGCACCCGTATAGCAGGACGCATATTTTGCAGTGCCGTTGTAATCATACTGTACAGTGACAGTATCATGTGTGATACCTGACTTTAAATCCTGAATATAAGATTTCACAACGCTGTTTTCCACTGTCTTTCCTATCTTGTCCCGATTCGGATGATAGAGCATTATGCCCTGCGCGTCAACTATGTACGCATATGAGGATGCCACACCTTCCATTCCCACACCTGATAACATTCCCTCAAGTGCATCCACATCAAATGCCTTATCTGCTCCCCTCTCCCCGACTAATGTGTCAACCTGCCTGCCATAGCTAAGTGCAAGGTCACTCATATAATTCCACGCCAGATTTTTGTAGCTGACCCTCGACTGATGAATTGAGTAATAGTTGATGGAACCTCCCATTATAAGGCAAACCACCAGCGTCATCATCATCAACCTGAATTTGAGGGACTGATAAAATTTGATTTTCATTCCATTTTGCTCCTACTCATACTTTTTTCGATATTCTTCATACTTGGTCTTGGCAGTTAAAACGACCATTCCGTGGTCGAATTTTACCACCCGTCACTCCCACCGTCAATAAATCATCCTTCCCATATTTCCTGTGCCATATGATACAAAAAAGTGTCTGTTTATGTGTAATTTGTTATGGAAAAAACTCCAAAAACGTGTTATATTAGTTATATATTGTCAAAAGCGTATTATAAACCGCAGGCAATATCATTTTTTTAAGCAGAAAAGAGGTTCACAATGACTAATACAAACGAATCCGCTGAAAACTATCTTGAAACCATCTTAGTTCTCAGCAAAAAGCTTCCTGTTGTCCGCGCCGTTGATATATCCAATGAGCTTGGCTTCAAAAAGTCCAGCGTAAGCATCGCCATGAAAAATCTGCGCCTCAAGAACCAGATAACCGTCACCGATGCCGGATTTATCTATCTGACGGACGAAGGACGCGCCATTGCAGAGATGATATATGAGCGCCATGAGCTTTTGTCCTCCTGCCTTGTAAAACTCGGGGTTGACCCTGTGATTGCAGCCGAAGACGCCTGCAAGATTGAGCATGTAATCAGCCCTGAGAGCTTTGACGCAATCAAAAAACATATACATCACGGAGCTTAATAATTATGAAGAAGAATTTTGTACGCTCGTTAAGTACGGCGGTATTATTTACATTGTTTGCGGGAACACTCGCAGGCTGCGCCTCGGACACGGTATCGGATAAGACCTCAGCCGCAGATACATCGCCCTCTGAGTCCGTGTCCACAGAGCAGTCCCCGTCCGAAGCCATCAACATAGCCGTTATGACAGGTCCTACCGCGATAGGTCTTGTGAAGGTTATGAAGGACAACGAGGACGGCATCGCAGCCAACAGCTATAATTTCGAGGTGTTCGGCGAGGCAACCGAGATATCCACGGGACTTATAAAAGGTGAGCTTGATGTCGCCTGCGTCCCTTGCAACCTTGCAAGTGTGCTCTACAACAAGACTGAGGGCGGCATCGTGGCAGCCGGAATAAACACTCTGGGCGTATTATATATAGTAGAGACAGGTGATACCATACACTCTGTCGCAGACCTTGCGGGAAAGACCATCTACACCACAGGTCAGGGAACTACACCGGAGTACACGCTCCGCTATATCCTCTCCGGGAACGGTATTGACCCCGACAGCGGCGTGACGATAGAGTTCAAGAGTGAGGCAGCCGAGATCGTCAGCGCACTCGCCGAAAATCCCGACGCCATCGCGATGCTCCCACAGCCTTATGTGACCGTAGCCATGAACAACAACGACCAGCTTCACATCGCCCTCGACATAACACAGGAGTGGGAGAAGCTTGACAGCGACGGTACAGTTGTGACAGGCGTTGTCGTTGCCCGCAGGGAATGGGCTGACGCACACACCGATGCACTCAATGCTTTTCTTGCCGAGTACCCTGAGTCGGCAGCCTACACCAACGAGAATGTTGACGACGCTGCAGAACTCATAGAGCATTTCGGAATATTCAAAGCTGCCATTGCAAAGAAGGCTATCCCTTACTGTAACGTGACCTTTATAGACGGTCCTGATATGAAAGCTAAGATTGAGCGCTATCTGAATGTTCTGTACGAGCAGAACCCTGCCGCTGTCGGCGGAAAGCTGCCAGGCGACGATTTCTACTATATGGTTCAGGAGTAAGCATGAATAAGGTTACACCGCATTTGTTACACCATTCAGCATCAAAAAAGGAGCAGTTTCTCACACGGTTTATTTCCATATTTTTATGGCTTGCCGTGTGGGGCATTGCCGCAAAAATAATCGACCGGGAGCTTTTTCTTCCCGGTCCTGTTTCGGTCTTTTCAGCACTCTTAATGCTTACCCGCACCCGCGGCTATTGGCTGTCCATCTTTAACTCAATGTCCAATATTCTGATTGGCTACACTGCTGCCTTCTTCACAGGAACCCTGCTGTCAGCCATCTCCTACAAGCTGCGCGCCGTCAGGGAATTCATATCGCTTCCCCTGCGTGTTATCCGCACCGTTCCGGTTGCATCATTCATCATACTGGCGCTCCTGTGGATTTCCTCCGAGAGACTCGCACTGCTCATCTCATTTCTCATGGTTCTTCCTATTATATATGAAAACCTGTTGGACGGACTGCTCAGTATCGACTGCGGTCTCCTCGAGATGGCATATCTTGCAAAAACGCCTGTCTCAAAGAAACTGCGGCGCATATACCTGCCAGCCCTGCTCCCGCACCTTACCGCCGCACTCTCGACCGGCATAGGTCTAGCGTGGAAATCGGGCGTTGCCGCGGAGGTAATCGGAATAAGCCGCAGCTCCATCGGAAATCACCTCAACCAGTCGAAAATATACCTCGAGACACCAAAGCTGTTCGCGTGGACAATCACAATAATAATTATCAGCGTATTCTTTGAATGGGTTGTGAGGCTGGGGCTTAAAAAACTCTCTTAAATTTATGGCAGATGAGGATTAATATGAAAATATTAGAAGCAGAAAACATATGTAAAAACTACGACGGCATACAGATTATAGACAATTTCTCCTTAAGCCTTGACGCCGGTGACAGGCTCGCCCTTCTTGGAGCCTCGGGTGAGGGAAAGACCAGCCTGTTAAACATCCTTCTCGGTATAAGCGCTTGCGACGGCGGTGAGATTTTAAAAGATGAACACCTCCACTATCTCGTCGTCTTTCAGGAGGACAGGCTCTTCCTCTCCTTTGGCGCGCTCGAGAATATGGACGTGTACCCATATCGTTTTCAAAAAAAGGAGGCCCTCGATATTCTCGCAGAGCTCGGGCTCGACGTTTCGCCTGATAAGCCCGCGCGCGAATACAGTGGCGGCATGAAACGACGCCTTGCCATGGCAAGAGCCCTATACGGCTGCATACTCCTTCACAAAATGAAACCCGGCGAGCCTCTTTTGCTCGTCATGGATGAGCCCTTCAAGGGGCTTGACAGCTCACTGCATGAGAAGGTCATCCGCTATGTCGCACAGGTTCTCTCCGACACCGGCGCTGCCCTCCTGCTTGTAACCCACAACGAAAAAGAAGCCACAGCACTCGGCTGCGGCCTCCTAAAGCTCAAAAAATGATATTTTACCTGATAAAACAGGCTTGAAAACCTGAAAGCTCCTAGTCCTGTGAGTCCCACTTGTCGCAGACCGATATAATCTGGTCAGCGAACTTTCCCATATCCTTGTTCGCGAGCCCGTCGCTCTTTTTTACGATGGCAAGCAGTCTCTGTGCGGCAGCGAGAAGTCTTGCATACACTCCCGAGGCAGGTTTTATCTTTTTCTCCACAGGAACAGGCACAGCCTCATACTCGAAGCTTCCGTCTGTGAGGTTAAAAATCGTTCCGCTGTACGGCGCGCAGGCTCTCTGTCCATGTTCAATCTTGAGACACTCGGTAAACGCCGTTGCCGTGGCGTCGTCGCCGTGCACAATGAACACCTTCTCAGGCTTCTTTTTGAAGGCGCTTATCCATTCTATAAGGCCGTTCTTATCCGCATGGCCGCTCAGACCGTTAAGTGTGAGTATCTCAGCCCTGACCTCTATCGTCTCACCAAAGAGCTTAACCTCCTTCGCACCTTCGACTATCGCACGCCCGAGTGTTCCCACCGACTGATAACCGACAAAGAGCACTGTAGATTCAGGTCTCCACAGATTGTGCTTCAGATGGTGCCTTACACGTCCCGCATCGCACATTCCCGATGCAGATATAATAACCTTAGGTGTTGTGTCAAAATTAATCGCCTTCGACTCCTCGCTTGTAATCGAAAGATGCAGATTTTTGAAGGTGAGCGGATTTATACCCGAGCGCACAAGCTCCGTGGCTTCCTCGTCGTAACATTCGTCCTTATTGTCAACAAACACCGCCGTAGCCTCGACCGCCATAGGGCTGTCGACATACACAGGGAAATCCGGAATATCCTTTATAAGCTGCTTTTCCTTAATCTGTCTGATAAAATATAATATCTCCTGAGTTCTTCCGACCGCAAACGAAGGGATAACCACATTCCCGCCTCTTTTTAAGGTGGTCGAGATTATTCTCGCGAGTTCCCCTACATAGTCCACCTTCTCGGCACTGTGCAGCCTGTCTCCGTATGTGGACTCCATCACAACGTAGTCCGCTTTCTCCGTGTATGCAGGGTCTTTCAGTAATGGCTGATGCTTGTTTCCTATGTCGCCCGAGAAAACAATCTTCTTCTGTGTTCCGTTCTCATCAAGCCACACCTCTATGCTAGCCGAGCCGAGCAGATGACCGATATCGGTGAATCTTATCTTAATACCCTCACAGACCTCAACCGTCTCCCCATACAGACAAGTGGTAAACCTCTTAATTATACCGTCGGCGTCCTCCATAGAGTACAACGGCTGTGCCGCCTCCACGCTGCTGCTTCTCTTAGCCTTCCTGTTCTTCCATTCCGCCTCCATAAGCTGTATATGTGCACAGTCGCGGAGCATTATGCTCGAAAGCTGCGTTGTCGCCTCCGTCGCATACACTCTTCCCCTGAATCCTCTTGCATACAGAAGAGGAAGCAATCCCGAATGATCCACATGCGCGTGTGTGAGAAAAACATAGTCAATCATCGCCTCTGACACCGGCAGAGGTACATTTTCAAACACATTTATGCCCTGTTCCATTCCGTAATCGACCAAAATATGTTTCCCGCAGGCTTCGATATAGTGACAGCTTCCCGTAACTTCATGATCAGCCCCAATAAATTCAAGTCTCATAACGACACCTCCAAAGTTAAACTGCATATCATAATATATAGCCATATTATACTATTAAATTTTGCTTTTTCCAAGATATTTTTGCAATTTTTCAAATTTTATATCAAATTATACATTCAATTTCATATTTGAAAAATAATTTTCTCAAATGCATCAAAGGAGGTTTCATGAAAAAAATTATATATTTTGATAATGCTGCCACTACAAGTGTGCACCCGGAAGTACTAAACTCGATGATACCTTACTTTTGCGATGAATATGCCAACCCCGCCGGAGCATACAAGAGCTCGCACATAGCCGAAAACGCCGTAAATCGCGCAAGAATACAGGCTGCCCGTCTCATC
>CAMEEX010000036.1 GCA_945915235.1 uncultured Clostridia bacterium
ACTACATTGACCCCCTGTGTCTCGTCCAAAAGTCCGTATATCTTATCGTTGTCATTCATGTCGTACACGGCATGCCATACCATATTTATCTTATACTTCCTCGAAATCGAGGTATAAATCGGCGCCTGATAATCATTCGAAGTCGTCACCGTGTAGGTCTCACCGAGCTCCTTCGTCCTGATATAGCCTCTCACACCGTCATCGGTTATAAGCTCTGTCCAGTCTCCCTCTGTGCCCGCCTGAGCCCAGCGCGCGTCATCGTCGCCGATTGCCAGTATCTCGTCCTTGATGCTCGCGCCCGTCCTCACGGTTCCCTCATTGCTGATATGTACATATTCGCTGCTTCCGTACTCCGTAGTCACCAACATTCTGTACGGCTCTGTCCTGAGCTCATATATGAAGTCCGCGCGCTCCTTGATAAAGTCCGCCGCGATATATATGTCCTCCCCTATGCGCCTTGCGACAACATAGTGCTCCTTCTTCACCTTATCGCCCACATAGTAAGCCTGACTGTCAAACGGAATGGTCACAATCTTCGTAGGCGTCGTATATATGAGTTCATCGTTCGCTATATCAAGATAAAAGCGGTGGTTGAGCTGCTCATCTATGAAATCCTTCTTAAAATACCACTCATCACCAAATAAGTACGCCATATCTCCCGACGGCTCACCGTTAAGAAGTATGAATGCCTCCGTCCCGCTTGTCCCGTCCTGTTCATCGGCGACATCATATCCATGCTGTTTATAATAATCTTCAAAAGTAATTCTCGTCTTATTAGGCGTGTACTTGTCAATCAGCATCACCAGTCCGATGCCGCCGGCAGCCAGCACGCATATCACCACGACCGCAGCTATAATCCCCGCGGCGTGACCGTTCTTTTTCTTTCTCACCCTCTTGACGGGTGCCTCCTCGACATAATAGTCGTCTATATCATTCTCATCTATCTTATCCTTCTCGTCAAAATCTTCGTCCATCAAATAGCGGTTCTTTTTGCTCATTCATCTGCTCCCTATAATTATTTATTAAGTTACGGTAACTGCCAAGAACCATTATACTATCGAATATCTTTTTTGTGAACCACCTATTATCTTCCATAATAAAAATAATAACATTGCAGACAGGCTTAAAAATCTTCCCTTTACACCGGCTTCCGCGGCGGCAGCGCACTGCCGCCCGGAGCCTTGAGGGACCTTATAAAACCTTAATAATAATACTAATAATAATGTTGAAGCCAACTCATTTTTAATGCCAAATACCTTAATATTGTGTGATATATTATTTATCCGTATCGGGGCATGTCCGTGACTGACCTTGTGTTCTTTTACCTTCTTATATACTTTTTATTAATTTCTTCCTTAAAGAGCTTCTCCATAAGCAGGAGCGTATCCCGCGAAATGGCAAACGGCTCCATGTCCATCGGAATAATTATGGGCTTTCTGTCAAATGCCTTTCTGTAGGCGGCAAGTCCCGCCGCCGAAGCAAACGCCGCCAGAACGCATACGTCCGCCTCACATCTTCTGTTAAGAAGCCGCACGGCATCGACTGAGCCCGCATAATTCCATAAACCGAAATCCCCTACCAGAAATAATCTGTCGCACTGCCTGAGTGTATATTCATCGATACAATCCACCTGTCCGAAATCCATAACCGCATAATCAAAGTGTACGCACTCCCGCACAGCAGCCAAGTCCGTGCCCGCCAAAAACGTGATATTGGCATACTCTGCCACCACACCCCCGACATTGTGAATAACCTGCGCCTGCCGCATCAAATGGGGAAATATATTGTTGTCAATCAATGTCTCTGTGATGTGGCTGCTCACCAGAACCTGCCTTTTTCTCACGTTTGACAGATAATTGGCGGCGCACAGAGCTAAGTGTGTCACTCCACAGCCTCTTTTTGTGCCCGCGACACCTATCACGACCTGTTTTTTCGTGGTGTTTCTGAATAAATGTTCTCTCAAGCTGTCCTCCCCTCATTCTGAACGCATACGGTCCGGGACAGTACGGAATTCTGAAAGCTCTTCTCATATTGTGTTCTTTTCTAATTCCCGCGTACTCTCTTCCGTCCGCATAGTTCACCGCGCTGACATAGTCCACGCCGGCCTCCCCAAGCCTCGCCGCAGCCTTCTCGTAATCGAGAAGCTCCTCAAAGGTATGCCCTGTGACAAGCACAAGGGTCCGTCCTTCCCCGGCAATACTGTCAAAGGTACTCTCCTCACACTCCCACATGCTTCCGATTTCCCTTATTATTACGGAAAAACTTCTCCGCCCTTCCTCGTCGATTGGAACCGCATACCCATTGTAATCCGGCACAACACATACACCGTCCACGCTGTAGACTCCGCCCTCACAGCTTATATGGCTTACCCTGCCATACAGCGGCACGGGCATTCTCTTTTGACTCTCCGATGCGAGTTCTAACAGACATGAAACTCCCTCTGATGTGAAATGCGCTGCGAGCATGATTGCAAAATGCGTCGCTCCCACGCGCCGTCCGCTTCCCGCAACCAAAATAACCGTAGGATTTTCTGTTATCTCTATATTTTGTAAAAAATGTGATCTAAGTGCCTGAAGCAGTTTAGAAGCGTCCTCATACCTCTGTAGGGGCTCCCAAGCCGTGCACCTGTTAATGATAAATTGAAGATTTTCTGAACATAAAATATTGTCTTTGCTGCCCGGTGTCTGACCCGTGAGCATAAAGCTCATCAAAATTCCGAGTGAGTATACGTCACATTCCGGCTGCACGGTGCCCTCGTGATAGAGCTCCGGCGCTGCGTACCCGACCGTTCCCGTGACACATTCGGGCGCGGCATCGGCAAAGCCGCTGCTTCCAAAATCAACCAGCCTTATACCGTCCTCCGTCACCATAATATTCTCAGGCTTGATGTCGAGATGACATAAGCCCTCCTGTGCCTGCATATAAATAAGAACAGCGCATATACTCATACTGATGCTGCATGTCTCGTTCTCCGTAAGCCGTCCGCGGTTCCTGACATATTCTGAAAGCGGCGTTCCTTCTATATATTCCTCAATGATATAGAAATACACATCATCTTCATCTACGTCATATATTATAGGTAAAGACGTGTGCCGCAGATTTCTGAGTGCCTCTGCCTCACGTCGTGCGGTATTGTAAATGTCCCGGCTCTTACAGATACACTTGACTGCTCTCAACGCACCGAGCGTTATGTGTCTTGTAAGAAATACCTCTCCGTAAGCTCCCTGCCCGAGCTTACTCAGGATTAAGTATTTGCCATCCAATATGGTACTGCTCGTATCGGTAAATACCACCTCCATGGATAACATCAAATCCTACATGAATTTTATAAAATATATCTCACATTTACAACCGTCTTTGATTGCAGAATTGTTAAACATATGTTTAAGATATAAATTGACGGCAGTTTCCGCCTCACAAAATTTCATATTTTTTTCATATTAATAAACCTTTACAGAACAATAATGAATGACGTATAATAAGCAGGTCAGGAAGGATGTGATTTGACATGAAAATAGAAAGACTAAGTGAAAATTCGATACGTTGTACCCTTAATCGTGCTGACTTAGACTCCAGAGAGCTCAAGATCAGCGAGTTAGCTTATGGAACCGAGAAGGCTAAGAGCCTTTTTAAAGATATGATTGCACAGGCATCTTTTGAATGTGGCTTCGACGCCGATGATATTCCTCTTATGATAGAGGCAATTCCGGTATCACCCGACTGCATAGTTCTTGTCATCACGAAGGTTGAGGACCCGGAGGAGCTCGACACGCGCTTTTCCAAGTTCGCCCCGTCCGATGAGGAGGACGATTATTCGGACATGCTCGACTCCGACGATGACATGCACGGCATTGATGACGGCTCATCACTGCTTAACAAAATAAATGAGGCTCTCAATCAGGAGGCAGATTTTATCCCATTCTCAGACAGCCTGCTTGCCAAGGCTAAGGCAGCCTCGGAAAGTGCGGACGCTGCAAAGAAGCCTGCGGGCTCCAAGGGAGCAGACAAGAAATCTTCCAAGTCAGGCAAAGCTGCCGACGGAGTAAGTAACAGTGACGGCTCAGCCGTATCCGCAAAGCCGGCTGAAGATGTGTCCGCTGTAGTACCGCTTGAGAAGCTGTTCTCCTTTAAAAATCTCAATCAGGTATCCACTGCCGCAGCCGCAGTCGGAAACCGCTTCAGCGGAAGCAGTGTTCTCTACAAGAACCCTGTCAACCTCCGTTACTATCTCTTCATACGAAGCGACGACATGAGTGCGGACGAATTTACGGGAGTGAACAATATCCTCACGGAGTACGGTGTCAGGGAGAAGCTCTCCTACGCCACCATCGCGTACCTAAACGAGCACGACGAGATTATCATTCGCAAAGATGCCATTCAGGTGCTCTGTGCACTGTAAGGCTTGAAACATAAAAAAGGCGCACGGAAAATGAAAAATCACTTTCTGCGCGCCTTTTTTCATATTACTGTCTGTACTCTACAACTGCCTCGTCAGACATAATATAATGATTTGTTTTCTTATCATATGTTAAAGGAATATTAACAAATATATATCCTCTATTCCCCGCATCTCCAGCCTCGTACAGCTCAAACCTAATTTCTAATGACAGCGGTTCGTTACTATCATATGAAGTAATGGAAATATCGCTCGGTGCAATACTATACTCACCTGCTCCTTCTGTATCCGAATTGATATCCATGTCTATGCTGTAACTTTTATTATTTACCACAAAATCTGCCTGAACAGTATCCTTGCCATCCGAATACAACTTAGTCTGCACAACATATTCTGTCACAATACTGTCAACATCACGGAGCTTATACACGTCCGTCAACACCTCAAACGGTTCAAGTCCTATAATATATCTGTCCGAACCGCCATCGCCTCCCACAAATTCACTTATATACAGCTCATCTTTTCCATCTTCATTAATATCCACAAGCTTAATCTGAACATTGATGTCTGTCGGGAATGGCAGTGTCATGGCAACGCTTATCTTCTCACTCCCATGATATATATTATAATATTCTCCACTGCTATCTCTTATAATAAGTAAATCTTTTTGTGCACTGTAAAGTGCCTTCTCCCATTTTCCATCAATCTCTGCCGCAGCCGGTACAAAACCTTCATATAGTGAATTGGCAATCTCCAAGCCCGTGTCAGACCATTTTTGCGGTTTTTCACTGATATCCAGCTTATATAAATCTGCTGTTGTATCACTCTTTTTACTACAGCCCATGAGCAGCCCCATTACAAGCATGATAAAAACTAAGAATATTTTATTCCTTTTTAACACCATAAATTATTCTCCCCAGTATGAAAAATATATATTGAAAAGGCCTTGTGAATATGAATATTTTGAATATAAATCCGAATATAACAATGATGGTGGTATCTGGGTATTTTCAGGTATTGCAACATTGTAAATTCTGTCCGCACCAAAATATTGAACTGTACTGCCATCTGAGTCATAACCGTTTAAAAATGTATTAACACTTCTAAAATTTTTTTGAGTATTAATATATGATGGTCTATTAGTCGGAGCTTGTTTTGCATTCAGACTAACCGCATTATTATAACATGTGTTCCATTTACTCTGATTATACCAATTATTTAAACTAAACTCATAATCTCCATTATTATACGCTGAAAAAGCCCCACTTCGTATTTCATCGACCGCTGTTACTGAAGTTCCATTTATTCTGTTATAAACCGCCCATGCCACAGCATCCCAATCACCTGATGAAGAACCTGCTTCGCAATATAATACTCTACATATTAATTCAGCATTTGAATATCTTGCTGCTCTTTGATTACCATTGTCGCTATATATTAAAAAGTTTGTACTTGATGATAACAAATCTATATTTTTAAGAACAGTTCTAGCATCATTTTCACAAATGCCATCCACATATCTACCATTAGCAGCATCATAATATCTTCCCAAATAATACCAGCCTGTTTCTTCATCATAATAGACTTGTTTATATCTAATTTTATTAATATTTCCAATAAATAGTTTATCTTCACATTCAATCCAATCCATTCCATTATTTCTTAACGTGCTTTTAAATGTTCCATCACTATTATATAAATATTTTACAATTGGTGTTCCATCTATAGATATTCCAACAATATTCTTATACTCATCATAATCAAAATCATATTTTTCTCCACCATATATAAAACCAGTCATTACCTTTATGTTTGAATACCCATTAAAATCATATAAGTACTGAACTTTATTTTCATCAATTGTAACTGTATCAAGATAAAAATCATCTGTATAAGCAAACTGACTTTTCACCGAGTCTACTATTTTGTACACCCTATTTCCATTTTCATCATAACCATATGTTGCAACAGTTTGTTCTCCTATTTTTACACTTCTTAAAGAATCGAAAATATTATTTTCATTTCTTACCCATTCTAACGCATAATTTTCATACTCCAACTGTGAAATAACTAAATCACAATTTTTCTCATCATTGGCAAATATGTCTTCCAAATTACCAACACTACTCATTGTAAATATCATTCCAATACTCAAAACCATCGCTACTGCTTTTTTCATTATACTCATGTCCTATTCCACCTTTCTTAAATATTTGTTCTCATTTATATGTTTTATGTATAACTACATATATATTATACATATCATCGTATTCACATGTACACCCCAGATTTGTCTATTTTTTTGAAAAATTTTTTTTAAATTTCATTATTCTCATACTCGTATAAAAATTCCACAAAAAAGGCGGACAAAAAATGACTTTTCATTTTCTGTCCGCCTTTTTATATGCTGTCATAAAGTAACTTTTATCACGTTATTCTTTTCGCTTAATTAGCTCCTGCAATTACTTTGTTGCAAGGAACTCATTAATTTTGTCTGTGATTGCGTCCGGGTCAAGACCGTGTACAAGAGCAGCCTCCTCCAATGACTCGCCCTGTGCTGAAGGGCAGCCGATGCAGTGCATTCCCTCGTTGAGTAAAATAGGAACAATATCGTAATCAACATTAATGATGTCGATAATTCTCATATCCTTGCTAATCTGTGCCATAGTGTTTCCCTCCTAATAAAATTATTATCTACAAGTTGCGTCATTGCTATGCAACTCGTTTGTTATTGTATCACAGAGGATTTGCATTGTAAAGACCACAGGACTATTCCGCTCTCTGACATCATCTAAAATGTTTCCGATACAAATCCTCCGCAAATTTACCTAACATAACATTGCCGGATATATGTGCCACAGCCCGCACACAGTCTAACATCTTTCTTAATTTTTCATCATTTATATTAAACTCTGCTCTGTTCCATGCATCATCATACAGACATTGTCCAATCAAACCCAGAAAATTGTGTTTCACGGCATCCCTTAAAACCTCACTGCTCAGTCCATATGCCCTTTCCACTTCTCCGGTGTTTTCAATATAATTCTCCAATTTACGTTTTGTGTTTATCATACATGGCGCGCACACATTTTCGTCAATACATGACTTATCATAGCCGCTTATCATTTTTTTCAACAGTGTTGAGCATGCATCTCTCCCCTCTGTAATTCTCATATTCTGAATAATATTTTCAAGAATTAACTCTTCATTCATAAAAAGATATATGCAGCTCGCATCGGTCAGATAGCTTTTCTGTATTGTCCTCTCCAACGCTATTAAAAGCATTTTCCCTGCTTCACCTTCGGACAGCATATTGTTTTTTCGCTTTATTTTATATTCAATTTTCTCAATGTACTGTTGATTATATGGATAATTATGCCAGGAGTTGGACCGCCTTACTGTCTCACATCTTTCCAATAAGCCCTCATACTTCTCCGCAGCCATACATTTCTCAATGTCCTTTAATTCATTGATAAGTCCATAGTCCTCTGATACATAGTCAAAAAAATATCTCTCCGGAGGAAGTTTCAGCCTCCCCAGCAGCCTTCTTGTCACCTTCCATGACGTAACCGTTTTTCCATTTTCCAGCCTTGACAATGTTTTCTCGCTGCAAATTTCATCCGTACCTGATTTTATTTCATTATTTATGTAATAAGCCAGCTTGCTTTGTGTCATACCTAACAACTTTCTTCTCTGCTTTATTATTTCTCCTATAAATACAACCTTATATTCACGATACATTGGACATTTAATATCATTATAATATTCCTCAGAATATTCATTTACTATATAACTCAAAGCCTTATACAGCTTATACTCGGTGCATCCTTTATATAAAGTCTCAAATACGTTCATATCATAACCCTTTTGGGAAATCATCTGCCAGGCATCTGCCCGGGCTTTCAATTCATACATTTCCGAAAGATACCTGAACTTATTCTCCTCTGAAAGTTTTTCTATCGCATATCGGCATAACTGCGATGCTGTTGCGTATTGTCTCCTTTCCATATAAATTAATGAAGCATCATATATTATCTTTGCAAAAAAACGCATTGACTCGTTATTGGAATATATGTCCTGCCTCATAAGCCACAGGAGCTTCTCATATCCACCAAGTGCAGTATCCCGTTCCCCCATATCTGCAATTATGTTGAGCAGTCTTGTGACAAGTAAAATTTCTATTTCACTGTACAGATATGTTTCCAGATTTTCTATGCAAAAATCAGGCATTGTAATTTTTATCGCATCAAGGCATTTGTCATACTGTATCTTTTCATCACACCCTGATATACACATAAACTGTACCTCAAAGTAAGATGTCGCCTGTCTTTCAACACCGCTCCTGCACTTATTTTTATATTCGCCAATCATTTTTATCAGGCGTTCTTGCTTTTGCTTATCACGATGATATGTTTCTATTTCATTACGAATATGTTCCCTTTGCATAAACGCTTCATATTCGTCAATATCCAGCAGATAATTACAGTTCTTTGTATTACAACCCACCCTCTGCATTAATGCATCAATCTCCAGCTTATCAAGCCTTCGTCCATGACCATTTACTATTTTAGAAAACACATCTGCAGTGCATATACCGTTTACCATCTTTTTTTTGCTTATTCGAAGCGCTGCACGCCTGCCATCTATTAACCTTATAATATGCTCTGTGCCCATTTCCATGCCTGTAGCTCCCGTCGATTGCCTAAAAAACAGTTATGTTTTACAAAATAATCATATCATCCTTTTTTATCTTTATCAATATAATATCACTATTTTTTTCCACAAAAATATTTATAAACAACATTTCTAACTATTTATTGGTATTTTCTCCAAAGCTCTCGAATCCCATATGACTGTTTTGACCCGTTTCCCGCTCACGCAGATGCCGCCACACATTTGCACTTTTTCCAGTGGTAAAGTGTTAAATTACCTTATTTTACAAGGCTTTTAAGTAAAAAAATTTATGTACATTTTTGTGTACAATCCGTGAATTTTCTTTTTAAGCCCTTGACGTGTATACAATGTGCATTGTATAATACAGCCATAAACAAAGTGTATAATTCGCTCGATTGAGGCAGCATGTCTAGTCTAATCGCTTGAGAGCGGATAACACATATAAAACACTTTACTATAATAGGAGGTTTTTTTCATTATGAGATCAGAATGGACAGGTTTCGTAGGCGGTAAGTGGGAAGAGCAGGTTGATGTAAGAGACTTCATTCAGAAGAACTACACACCTTATGAAGGAGACGATTCTTTCCTTTGCGGTCCTACAGAGGCAACTAAGACTCTTTGGGCACAGGTTATGGAGCTTTCAAAGGAGGAGCGTGAGAAGGGCGGAGTCCTTGATATGGATACTAAGGTTCCTTCAACAATCACATCCCATGCAGCAGGCTACCTTAACAAGGACTTAGAGAAGATTGTTGGTTTCCAGACAGATAAGCCTTTCAAGAGATCACTTCAGCCATACGGCGGTATCAACATGGCTAAGGCTGCCCTTGTTACTAACGGTTATCAGATTGACCCACAGATTGAGGAGTTCTTCACAATTCACAGAAAGACTCACAACGCAGGTGTATTCGATGCTTATACTCCGGAGATGAGAGTTTGCCGTTCTAACCATATCATCACAGGTCTTCCTGATGCTTATGGCCGTGGACGTATCATCGGCGACTACAGAAGAGTTGCTCTTTACGGTGTAGATTTCCTTATCAAGGACAAGGAGTACCAGAAGGCTACTACTTCTAAGGTTATGACTCCTGATGTTATCCGTGACAGAGAGGAGCTTTCAGAGCAGATCAGAGCCCTCAAGGAGTTAAAGAAGTTAGGTGAGATTTACGGCTGCGATATTTCTAACCCTGCTACTAACGTACAGGAAGCTATCCAAGCTACTTACTTCGGTTACCTTGCTGCTGTTAAGGAGCAGAACGGTGCTGCTATGTCCCTTGGACGTACATCTACATTCCTTGACTGCTACGCTCAGAGAGACTTAGCTAACGGTACATTTACAGAGGAGCAGATTCAGGAGTTCGTTGATCACTTCATCATGAAGTTAAGACTTGTTAAGTTCGCTCGTACACCTGAGTACAATGCACTCTTTGCCGGTGACCCTACTTGGGTAACTGAGTCCCTTGGTGGTATGGGTGTTGATGGACGTACACTTGTAACAAAGATGTGCTTCCGTTACCTCCACACATTAAGCAACCTTGGTACAGCTCCGGAGCCTAACATGACAGTTCTCTGGTCAACAAGACTTCCAGAGGGTTGGAAGAAGTTCTGTGCTAAGACATCTATTATGTCATCTTCAGTTCAGTACGAGAACGATGACCTCATGAGAGTAACTCATGGTGATGACTATGCTATCGCTTGCTGCGTATCCTCAATGAGAGTTGGTAAGGAAATGCAGTTCTTCGGAGCAAGAGCTAACCTCGCTAAGTGTCTCCTCTACGCTATCAACGGTGGTGTTGATGAGAAGACAGGTGTTCAGGTTGGTCCTAAGTACAGACCTGTTGAGGGCGAGTACCTTGATTACGATGATGTAATGGCTAAGTACACAGATATGATGGAGTGGTTAGCAGATGTTTACGTTAACACACTTAACGTAATTCACTATATGCATGATAAGTACTGCTATGAGAGACTTCAGATGGCTCTTCATGACAGAGAGGTTAAGAGATACTTCGCAACAGGTATCGCCGGTCTTTCAGTTGTAGCTGACTCCTTATCAGCAATCAAGTACGCTAAGGTTAAGGTTATCAGAACTGACGTCGAGATTACTAAGAAGGTTAAGGATCCTCAGACAGCTAAGTCTGTTATCAAGACAATCGGTGTTGCTAAGAACGTAGCTACTGATTTCGAGGTTGAGGGCGAGTTCCCTAAGTATGGTAACAACGATGACAGAGTTGATAAGATTGCAGTTGAGATAGTTGAGAAGTTCATGGCTATGGTTCGTTCTCACTACACATACAGAAATGGTGTTCCTACAACATCTATCCTTACAATTACATCTAACGTTACTTATGGTAACGCTACAGGTTCTACACCTGATGGACGTAAGGCCGGTGTTCCATTCGCTCCTGGTGCTAACCCAATGCACGGACGTGATAAGAACGGTGCTGTAGCTTCCCTTTCATCAGTTGCTAAGCTTCCATTCAAGGATGCTCAGGATGGTATTTCTAACACATTTACTATCGTTCCTGGTGCTCTTGGTAAGGAAGATGCTGTATTTGCAGGCGATTTAGACATCGACTTAAATAAGTAATTATAAAATATTAACCCACAGTCTCCGGACTGCCTCTAATCAGTGCAGTTCGAGCTGTGTGGAACTTTTATAGGAGGTTATCATGGACAACTCAAAAGTGGACGACATTGTTTCAATGTTAGATAATCTCATGGCTGCAGAGGGCGGACATGTCAACGTAGTCGTTGACAATGCCGCTCCGGCAACCGAAAAAACCGTACAGACCAACAACAGTCTCGCCTGCAACGGTCAGATGGCTTGCAGCGTTCCGACACTCCATGTCGGGCTTGACGGAGACGAAAACGAAAACGAATAGGATTAGGAGGACAATATAATGGCAGAAGTTAGTCAGAACCAGATAGATAACCTTACAGCAATGTTAGATGGATATGTAGCTAAGGGCGGACATCATCTCAATGTTAACGTTCTCAACAGAGAGACATTACTTGACGCTCAGGCTCATCCTGAGAAGTACCCACAGCTTACTATCCGTGTATCAGGATACGCTGTAAACTTCATCAAGCTCACAAAGGCTCAGCAGGATGACGTTATCAACCGTACATTCCATCAGGCTATGTAATATATATAACGGAATTGTATATCTGATGGAATGTACGTGCTTTCACATCAGGCTATGTAATTCCGTCTGAAGGTAAGTTTATCTGATGGAAAGTTCTACTTTCACATCAGGCAATGTAATCATAATTCACAAAAACTCCCCCGGTTCAGTTGAACCGAGGGAATTTTTAACTCAAATTTTTTATATCTGTTATCTGTAAAATTTATCTATACTCATAAATTATCTGTCTTGAAATTTCTCCGGCTGTTTCTCCTCCATTTCCATAATATGTTTCACTTACAATGTTTCCAAATTTGTATACACACACTATTTCGCTCGATATTTCACCATCTTCTGAATAATTTGTACTTCTTATCATATTGTCACCGTCAAATATCTTCTTGTATTCAATACACCAATCTCCATTGTCAACCGAATAATGAGCCCTTTCAACTTCTCTTCCCTCTCCATCATAGGTATCCCTATTACCCTGTATAACATTCCCATCTGAATCAGTGTGAATTTCCTCTATCTTATTGCCATCATTATCATATTTATATGTAACTGCTTCTGATAGAAATGCTTCTGAACCATCATAATAATATGTTTTTTCGCTTATTTTATTTCCTTTTTCATCATATGCCATCTCATATCGACATTCCAAGACTCTATCATCACGTTCCTCACCAACCATGGTAGCGATGACAGAATCGCCGCTATAGTCATAATCGTATTCATAATATACATATTCATAATAATCGTCTCTGACAAGGACATTTCCTTCAGCGTCCCTTACATATTCATATGACTTAATATCCTGAGACACCAGATTTCCATCTATATAACTTTCTATCAGCTCTCTCGTACCGTATCCATACTCATCGTATTCCCAATTATCCAAGCTTTCTATAATGCCTGTATCAGAATTATAGTACTCATTTCTTGCTGTTCGCCCATCTTTGTTATAGGTAATCAGATTAGTAAGCATTCCTGTGGCAGCATTATATGTTTCCTCTCTTTGTATTTTGCCCTCTGCGTCATATTCCCTGTGAGAAGAAAGCCCAGCTTCATTTGACTTTTCTATAATATAGCTTCCATCTTCAAGAATTGTTTTTGTTTCTTCCTGTTTCACATTGCCATCGCCATCAGTGTATATTTTACCTATCTGCTCATTATCAGAATTATATGTGTATCTCCATTCACCTGCATATATTCCCTTTTCATCAACACTTCTGTCCGATATAAGATTTCCTGCTTCATCATATTCATAATATTCATAATAATCTCTCTCCGCACCCTCAGCAAAATCTATCCATTCCTCAGTTACATTTCCAGCATCATTGTATTTATATGTATAATGCTCTATTAATTGTTTATCACTACTGCCCGCAGCCAATGTATATCTGCTATACTCTGTCTTATTCCCGTCATCATCATATATCTCTTCTTCAACTGTAGTTGTTCCATTGCTCACCCAGTTATCCGCTGTCCTCTTCCATGTAATCTTATCAAGCGGTTCCTCTACCTGCGTATTCTTCTCCTCATCTGAGACCACTTTGCTTTCACTTTCGTTCAATGAACTATCCGTATTTTGGACTTCATTTTTACTCTCCTGCACACCATTAACCGTGTTATCCACATTTGCATCATTTCCCTGACAGCCTGAAAGAGCCAATACCAATGCAGCCGTTACTGTTGCTTTCATAATCTTCTGTTTTCTCATTGCCTTCTCCTCGCATTTTTTATTTTTGCCATTAATAATGACATGTGTATTATACCCCCCCCCCGTTTATTTCTGTCAACGCTTATTTGTACAAATTATATTTTATTTGCGCTGAACGTCCTCAAGTTAATTATTAAATTGACCTGCATTATCAGTTTATTGAATTTTTACTTTTATTTTTATCCAATTAGTGATATACTTTTATAGTACCAAAAGAGATTTATTGAAGTTTTATTTCGATTGGTATTATTTTTTTGACGCGTAAGAAACAAGGAGGATTAATATGAACGGGAGAATACATTCCTTAGAAACCTTTGGCACCGTCGATGGACCGGGAATCCGTTTCGTGGTGTTCGTACAGGGCTGCCCAATGCGTTGTCTATATTGTCATAATCCCGATACATGGGCTACGACCGGCGGGACAGAGATTTCTGTAGATGAGATTTTACAGAAGTACGAGGATAATAAGTCCTTTTATAAGAACGGAGGTCTTACCGTTACCGGCGGAGAACCGCTCCTGCAGATAGACTTTCTCACTGAGCTCTTTATGAAGGCGAAGGCACAGGGTATACACACATGTATCGATACATCAGGCATTGTATTTAAGCCTGACAATAAGATGATTGTCGATAAGATGGATGTGCTTATGCAATATACAGATCTGGTTATGCTTGATATCAAGCACATTGACCCTGAAGAACACATGAAGCTGTGCAGCCAGCCTAATGACGGCATATTGGCATTTGCTCAGTATCTCAGCGATAAGGGTATTCCTACATGGATACGTCATGTCGTAGTGCCCGGAATAACGGACAATGAGAAGTATCTTTATCAGCTTGGACTTTTCCTTGGAAAGCTCAAGAATGTCAAGGCACTTGATGTGCTTCCTTATCATACAATGGGCGTTGTCAAATATGAGAACCTCGGCATTGATTACCCGCTCAAGGGAGTTCCTGCCGAGACAAAGGAAGAAGTTATAAAGGCAAAGTCTGTTATAATCAAAGGTATCAAAGAAGCCAGAGCTTCTCTGAATAATACAAATAAACAGTAAATAGAAGTGTACTCACTTCAGATGGGAGGAAATTATGTACGTTGTAGGTGATGCTTGTGTTAGCTGCGGCGCTTGTGCTGCCGGATGCCCTGTTGGCGCTATCTCCGAGGGAAATGAGCATATGGAGATTAACACAGATGTATGTGTACAGTGTGGCGCTTGTGAAGCAACATGCCCTGTTGGCGCTATCACAGAGAAATAATTAAAAGAATAAAAAATGGAGCCATATGGCAGATATCTGTTTCACAGATATTTCACCGTATGGCTCCATTTTTTTATATATAACTGCTCACCCTCATACTTTGCCCCACGATGGGGCTCTACATCGAAAACACCTCTGCCCCCTGTCAGCCTTTCTTCTTGAAAAAACCGTGGTGCTTCTTTGCCTTTGCGCCGCGCTCCCGAAACGCGGCAGCTTCCTTATTGCTCTTCTGGACACCACGAATTGTCTCGTCGAGCCTTCTGAAACGGTCGTCCTCCGCCTCCTCCCTCACACGCATCATGTAATCCATCTCCTTGATTACCTTGTCACTCACGCGCTCCGTCACAATAGCGGAAATATTCTCCCCCAGCTTTCCGTTATTCGCCATAAGCGAGCGGGTCACAATGTCACCGATAATCTGCTCAAATTGTGCAAGCTTGTCCTCAGAGCGTTTCATGGCAAGTTCAGCCTGTGGCTGTCCTGCAAGCTCAGATGTACCGGCAGTTTCCATGTGTGCCTCCCCATGCACGACCTGTACATCATTATTCTCCGTCTGCGTCACGGTCTGCCCCTGAAAACCGCCATCCAGCACAGTCTTTACTGCCTTGAGTTGAAATCCACTGTCCTTTAGCTCCTTTATCTGCTTGAACAGTTGAATCTGGCTCTCCGTGTAATATCTGTGCCCCATCTCATTTCTTGATATGTCCAAGCCAAGCTCATCCTCCCAGTATCTTAGCACATGTGACTCTATTCCGGTTTTTTCCGCGACCTCAGATATTATGTATCTTTTTTCCTCCATTAAGAAACAACTCCCCTGCAAAAAGTAAGACCGGATAAAGTTTTCCTCTATCCGGTCTATATAATAACATGATATTATCTTGTTTTTCGTGACATTTCCTCGACAATTTTCGCTAACTTCTCTCAAGATTTGCAAAACGCTGTCTGTCTCCGATCCACGCGAGCTCGACTGTTCCGACAGGACCGTTTCTCTGCTTGGCGATGATTACCTCAGCCACACCCGGCTTGTCGGTATCCTTCTTGTAATATTCGTCTCTGTAGAGGAACATTACCACGTCAGCGTCCTGCTCGATGGCTCCCGACTCTCGAAGGTCAGAGAGCATCGGTCTGTGGTCCGGTCTCTGCTCAACAGCTCGGCTGAGCTGTGAGAGCGCTATGACAGGGACATTGAGCTCTCTTGCAAGTGCCTTGAGTGAACGGGATATCTCTGACACCTCCTGCTGTCTCGATTCAGAGCGCGTGCTGCTGGTCATAAGCTGGATATAGTCTATTATGATAAGTCCGAGGTCATCATGCTCAAGCTTAATCTTACGGCACTTAGAGCGCATGTCGGATATGGATATACCCGGCGTGTCATCTATTACAAGTCCAGAGTCTCCGAGGATTGCCGCACCCTCGACAAGTTTCTCCCATTCGCCTTCGGAAAGATTACCTGTCCTCATGTTCTGCGCGCTGACCCCTGACTCCATCGCAAGAAAACGGTTCATAAGCTGAACCTTTGACATCTCGAGACTGAATATCGCTGTCGTTATGTGCTTCTTGCATGCCGCATACGCCGCCAGATTGAGGGCAAATGCCGTCTTTCCCATGGAAGGACGCGCTGCGACCAGTATCATGTCGGACGGCTGAAGTCCCGCTGTTCTGTAGTCAAGGTCAGTAAAGCCCGTCGGTATACCGGTTACGCTTCCGCTCTGCTTAGAAGCCGCCTCAATGCGGTTGATTGCCTCCATAACGACATCTTTAATCGGGGTTAAATCCTCCGCCCCTCTCGACTGCAGCAGCTTAAAAAGCTGCTTCTCCGTCTCCTCCAAGATGGCATCAGCGCTCTCGCGCCCGGAGTAGCACTCCTCCATGATGGTCTCGTTGACCTTGATGACATTTCTGAGCAGGGATTTTTCTTTTACTATCTTGGCATAATGCTTCGCATTCGCAGAGGTCGCTACCGAGTTGGCTATATCTCGCATGAAATCGAGGCTGCTGACCTCCGGCGGAACATTCATCGTCTTGAGCTGCTCGAGCACGGTGACTAAATCAACCGGCCTGCCCTCAGAATTTATCTGTATCATCGCCTGATAGATCATGCGGTACTCACTCTGATAGAAGTCGTCCGGAACCAGAATATCAGCCACATCTGTCATCTTGTCCTTATCCATCAGGATGGAACCTATGACCGCCTGCTCCGTCTCTGCGCTGTTAGGCATAACACGCCTTATTAACGTATCATCCATCTATTTCCTACCTGTCCTAGCCCTCTGTCACCTTGACAACAAGTTTAGCCGTAACGTCCTTGTGAAGCTTGCACACAACCTCGTAGTTGCCAAGCGCCTTGATTGCATCGTTGAGCACCATCTTCTTCTTGTCAATGTCGATGTTGTGCTGTGCCTTTAACTCCTCCGCAATCTCCTTGGTGGACACAGAGCCGAATACTCTTCCGTCCTTGCCTGACTTTAACTTGACAACAACAACCTTGTCCTCTATTTCCTTGGCAAGCTCTTTGGCATTTGCAAGAGCCTCAGCCGCAAGCTTATCCTGATGTGCCTTCTGAAGCTTCAAATCATTCATATTCTTGGCATTTACCTCTATGCCAAGCTTCTTAGGGAGAATGAAGTTGCGGGCATACCCCTCGCTGACATTAACCTTCTCACCCTTCTTTCCAAGTGCTCTTACATCCTGTAATAAAATAATCTCCATTATATTTCTCCTTCCTCTATCATATTATCCAAAGTCTTTTTGACAAGTGCTATCGCCTCGTCAATCGTCATATCCTTAAGCTGCGCTCCGGCTATTGTCATATGTCCGCCTCCACCGAGCTTCTCCATTATAAGCTGTACGTTGACCTCATCAATAGACCTTGCGCTCAGATAAACCTCATCGTTAAAATAGGTAAACACTATCGAAGCTTTCACCCCGTTAATATTAAGCAGCTCATTAGCCGCCTGTGCCCCCACAATAGTAGGGCTTTCAAGATTGGCACTAGGACACACCGCAAGTGCGAAGCTGTCCCTGTACACTTCTGCATGCCTTACCGCCTCAGCTCTCGCCTTGTACTCGCTCATATCGTCCCTGAGGAGCTTACGAACCTTAACTATATCAGCGCCGCTTCTCCTAATAAATGCCGCTGCCTCAAAGGTTCTGACACCTGCCTTGTTGGTAAAATTATTCGTATCTACTATAATACCTGCATATATCGCATTCGCCTCTGCTGCCTTGAGCTTGACATTGTCCCCTATATACTGCAAAATCTCCGCAACCATCTCGCAGGTCGACGATGCATACGGCTCAATATACGAAAGCACAGCATGATCAATCGTATCCCCGCTCTGCCTGTGGTGATCAAGCACAACTATCGTCCTGCACTTCTCCACCAGCTCCGGACATTCCGTATAGCCCGGGCGATTTACATCGACAACCACGAGGAGCGTGTTGTCGGATACATACTGCATTACCTCGCTATTCTTAATAAAGAGATCCTCCTCGTACTCAGGTACTCCTACAAAAGTCTCCATCGTAGGTCTGAGCGACCTGTTCACATCATTTAGGACAATGTTCGCATGCTTGTTGAGTGCCTTTGAAGCCCTGTAAATACCAACGGCGGCTCCGAGTGCATCCGCATCGCTTATCCTATGCCCCATGATAATCACATTGTCTGCAACCTCTATAAGCTCTCTGAGGGCATGCGCCTTAACCCTCGCCTTAACCCTTGTATTCTTCTCAACAGTGGTACTCTTGCCACCAAAGAAGGTCGTCTGCTCGCCCTCCTTGACCACTGTCTGGTCGCCACCGCGTCCTAAAGCCAGATCGATTGCCGCTCTTGCCATGTCATAATTCTTATTGAAGGTATCATATCCTGCGGCAATACCGATGCTCAGCGTAACTGCCATCGCATTTCCTATATCTGTGGTTCTTACATCCTCAAGAATCGAGAATTTATCCTGTCTTAGCGCCTCAAGATACTTGTAATTGAACACCAGAAGGTATTTATCCTTCTCCAGTTTTTTTACAATTCCGTTTCCATTGGTGATATACTTGCTTATCTTTCTCTCGACCAAACCTGCAAGCAATGACCTTCTAAGCTCGTCAATGCTCTCAAGCGCTTCGTCGTAATTGTCAATATATATAAGTCCAACGACTATTCTCTCATCATGGATGCGCTGAATATATTTCTTGGTATCCGTCTCATCGAAAAGATATACCGCCATAAGCGCCGGCACATTCTTTACATGGAGCAGAGAATTGTCCTCCATAAGAGAATCTATCGAAAGCTTTCTGAAATCTGCTCTGTAATCACGTTCATTATATACTATATCAGCAGAAAATTCATTCTCATCCGTGTCAAACAGCTTTGCATCTAAATCCTGAAATACCGTCGTAATGCTCTTTCTATACACATTATCCCTGTGAAGAAGATTTTTAAACTCATTGTTTAACCATATTATCTTTCCGTTCTCATCAATAAGCCCATACGGAACCTTAAAATCCTCGAGCAGGGTTTTCTGAACCTGTGCATAGTCTGCCGCGAACTCCACCATCGCCTTAGTAAGAAGCGGCTGTCTCCTCAACAGAAAAACAAGTGCAAACACGCCATATGCAAGCGTAAACGCCACTCCCACAACACCGCACGTTATGTTCTGCGTAAACAAAACAATATCCAAAGCCAAAAGTAATATAGCTGAATACAACGGCCACATAATATATACCTTAAACTGACCCTTATATTGAATTTTTTTATTCATGTGATGTATCCTCCCGAAGACCCTCCCCAAGAAAGTTGATGTGAAAAACGTGCTATTTACATTTTTCTGTACAAATTCATGTCCTTTTCACACTATTATAACATGAATTTTAACGAAACACAAGCCAACAGAAAAGCCGGGAGGTTACCCCTCCCGGCCAAAAAACACATATTTAATTTAATCCCTTTTTTATACCCCTGCATACTGCAAGCATTGCTTGCAATACTGCCACCAATTTGAAAGTTTAACTTTCAAGCTTTATCTCTTCAAGTATTTTCGGATATCTGCACTCATATGTGTATCTGTCAAACAATCCGAAGCGCTCTCCATCTCCCTCAAACAGTCCGTTGTCCCACCACAGGCAATGTACACCGGCCTTTTTTGCGGCTCTGAGGTAATACCCAACCCACTGTGCACGGTCGTCCTCATTATCCTTGTCCATGGCTCCGAACTCACCCATTATAACTGGAATACCCTTTCCGGTAAAGCGCTCGTGCAGCTCTGCCATAAGGCTGTCTATCTTTTCAGTATCATGTTTCCACTCCGCTCTTCCCTTCGTATCCAAGGCAAACTCATAAGGCTCGTAGGCATGAACCGACACGATAATCCTGTCATCGTCAGGAAGCTCGATGTGCTTAATTCCCACCGTACAGTTGGCTGCATAGCCCGGTATCATAAGATATCTCGTCTTATTATAGCCCGTACCCTGACGAACCGCACTCACAAAGGCTGCATTTGTCGAGTTGACGACCTCCCAGCCCTCTTCATCGCCGCCGTTCCACTCCAGAGGTGTTCCGACCTTTCTCGGCTCATTCTGTCCCTCGAAGATAAGGTGCTCGTCGTACCCTGCGAACTCCGCCGCAAGCTGGCTCCACAGTGCCGTCATTATGATGCATGCGCGCTCCTCATTATCGTAATAAGGATAGTTCCAATCCTCGTGGTGAAGATTGAGTATCACATACACGCCCCGGTTGTAGGCATAATCAACGACCTCCCTCACACGCCTAATCCATGCGGCATCTATCGTGTAATCGGGCGCATCGCCAAAATGCCCCTTCCAGGTGACCGGTATTCTGATGATATTGAGCCCTGCTGCAATATACGCATCCACAAGCCCCTGCGTAATCACCGAATTTCCCCAGCAGGTCTCCGACCTCTCCGGCACATCACTCATCTTAACCGACTCATCAAACGCGTCCAACGTATTTCCAATACTTATCCCGACCCTAATATTTTGTACAATGTCCTGCATATTCACCTCATATACTTGGAAATTTACCTCTTCCCAATCTCCGTATCCGTCCCATTGACCACGCTGTGCTCCTTGATATATCCCACAACCTCTTCAAGCGTTGTGAACGCAAGTCCTACATAGCTGTCCGCACAGCCGTAGTAGATTGCGATTTTTCCGGACTCTGAGTCGTGTATTGTGGCACATGGGAAGGTTACGTTAGGGACGAAGCCCCTCTCCTCATACCACTGTTCAGGTGTGAGAAGGAAATTCTCACAACGGTAGAGCACCTTCGATGGATTGTCTATATCGAGGATTGCTCCTCCGATTGAGTACACATATCCGTTGCAGGTTCCGCTCACGCCGTGGTAGAACAAAAGCCATCCCTCTGTAGTCTCGATAGGTGCGGCGCCTCCGCCGATTTTTAGTGACTCCCACCACTCATTTCCGCGGCTCATCACATGTCTATGCTTTCCCCAGTATACGAGATCAGGGCTCTCACTCACGAAGATATCGCCAAACGGTGTATGACCGGAATCGGACGGACGTGAGAGAAGCACGAAATTGCCGTTAATCTTTCTCGGGAACAGAACCGCATTCCTGTTGAACGGAAGGAACGGATTTTCAAGTCTCGTGAAGGTCTTGAAGTCCTTCGTCTTAGCCATTCCGATGGCTGCCCCGTAGAAATCCTGACACCAGATTATGTAGTAGGTATCCTCGACCTTGACAAGTCTCGGGTCATACGCATATATAGGCATGAAGTCATTGCCGTCCTCATCTTTAAAAGGAATTTTGTCCTTGTCAAAGTTCCAGTGGATACCGTCATCGCTTCTACCAAGGTAGATATACGGAATACCGTTGGTCTGCTCTCCCCTGAAAACTCCGATGAATTTTCCCTCATAAGGCATTACCGCACTGTTAAATATTCTCGCAACATTCTCAAGCGGATTGCGGTCTATAATAGGGTTCTCTGAATATCTCCACACCGGAGCTCCCCTATGTCCCTCCGGTTTATCCTGCCATGGCACATTAGGCACCGCAGGCGCAATCATTTTAAGTTCTGACATACATACCTCCCGACAAATAAATTTATTTTGTGACTGAAGGGCTTGTCCCCGGACATGGCGCCACCGAGTCACGGACAATCATCTTTCCGCTTATGACCTTGCGCCCTCCTAAGTTTTCTTCACCCTTTAAAAGTCTTATTATCAGCTCTACTGCATTCGTTGTCATTTCTTCA
>CAMEEX010000037.1 GCA_945915235.1 uncultured Clostridia bacterium
TTTTCCAACTAGGTGTTTGTCCGTGATTTCAAGCCGGGAGACAACTGGCATATTGTGGTGGAAGATTTCCCGGTAGGTACGCTGTGGCTCTCATTTCGGGGAGCGGCTCTTATAAAGCAGTATGGAATAAATGTATTCTGGGGAACCCAGCATGTGCTTCCGTTTGGGAAGCCTGACGGTATAAGGTATGTACTCACAATATGTGACCTGGCACAGTTCCGCATCAGGAATATAGGAAGCCGATATAACACCATAATACAGAAATTTTTTGTAAAAGGTTCATGCAGGAAGGCTGACAGGATACTTGCGATATCTGAGGCGACCAAGTATGATATCATAGATATATTTGGGATAGAGTCGTCGAGGATTGCCTGCACATATCTTGCAGGGACGGATAAACCGGAGGCTGCGGACGCAGGCGAGATTGAGCAGACCAGAAAAAAGTTTGGTATTAAAGGAAAATATTTTCTATATGTAAGCACCATTGAGCCGAGAAAGAATGTTGAGACGATTATCGCCGGGTTCAATTTATTTATGGAGCAGAGAGAAAATAAGGAAGAGCCATATTATATGGTGCTCGCAGGAGGTCTTGGCTGGAAGTACGAGGGAGTGCTAAAGCAGATTGAGGCAAGTAACTACAGGGACAATATCATAATGACAGGCTTCATCTCGCAGCGCGAAAAGCAGTGCCTTTTTGAGGGTGCGCTGGGATTTGTCTATCCGTCACTATATGAGGGCTTTGGAATTCCGCTTCTCGAGGCGATGAATTATGGACTTCCGATAATAACAACCAATGTCTCATCGCTGCCTGAGGTCGGACAGGATGCCGTTATGTATATAAAGGAGCCTAAGGACACTGTGGGTATGGCACAGCTTCTGGGCAGATGTGCAGACCTCACACAGGAGGAAAAGACTCTGATAGCGGGCAATGACAAGAGACAGCGTGAAAAATTTTCATGGGAAAAATGTGCAAGGGAGACATTTTCTTATCTGACAGAATAGGAAACAGTTATGAAAACAGGTATAGTTATACTCAATTACAATGATGCCAATTCTACAAGGACGCTGGTTGACAGCATAAGAAACTATGACTCCATCGGGCATATAGTGGTGGTTGACAACTTTTCTACTGACGACTCCATGCAGGTGCTTGGCAGTGCATACGGTGATTGTGACAACATTTCAGTGATATCGTCCGGAAAAAACGGAGGATATTCTTACGGAAATAATTATGGAGCACGTTATCTCATTGAGAAGCATGGAATACAGGTAATCTTCATAGCGAATCCTGACGTGCTGTTTGAGGAGAGCCTTATCACGGCTATTGTCGAGCACTTTGAGCAGTGCCCGGAGTACGGTGTACTGACAGGGGTTATGAAAAGACCTGACGGAAGCGTGGATGCGGCACCTTACAGAAATCTGTACTCATATGCACATGACCTCGGGGACTGCTTTTTGACTATCCGCAGGCTCGTGTATGAGAAGAGAAGATATGAGGTCGATTACAAGGTTCCGGTGATGGATGTTGAGGTGGTACAGGGTTCCTTCTTTGCGATTACGGCTGAGGCGTTTGAGCGGATAGGAGGTCTCGACGAGAATATTTTTCTCTATTATGAGGAACTTATACTCGCAAAGAAGCTTCAGATGACAGGGTATAAGTCGGGACTTCTGACAACTCAGAGCTATCTTCACAATCATTCAGTGTCAATAAGACACTCGATGAAGAATATCCGCATATGGAAGGCAGTCTTGAAATCAAAGTATTATTACCAAAAGAATTATAATAATGCCAATGGTTTTATGATGCTTTTACTTCACATATGCGGGGCATTTTCTGTTTTTGAGAAATTAATCATTGAAGTATTGAGAAAAATGTTGTAAAATAGACAGCAGTGTATTATTAATTGATAGACAGGTCGTAGAAATTATGAATCGTAGCAAGCACAATGGAATCAGTATGGTATTGCTTCTGATTGATTTAATCAGTCTGCTGATATGTTTTTTCAGTATTGATTTCCTAAATCTGCATTTTTTTGATAAGCAAATATACATGAGCTATGAAGTTATCTTGGATTTATTAGGACCAATCTTCTTAGCATACTCTATTGTATTTATATTTTTTAACCAGAATCAGGATTTTCTTAAGAGAGGTTATCTTGAAGAGTTGTTCTATGTTATAAAGATGAACCTTCTCTTTGCAATGGTTATTCTCCTGCTGCTTTTTGGGAGCAGGGCGACTGCATCGATGGCAAGACGAGGACTTTTTGGTGCCCTTGGCATGAATGTATTCATCATGTATGCCAGCCATTGCCTTTACAAGCTGTATCTCAGATTGTGGTTTGAAAGAAAGAAGAATGTCACACATGTATATGTGGTTACGACGACAGACAGGGCAGAGGGCGTTATAAGACAGCTTAGAAGCAGTGATGAGCAGTTTACAAGGCGCATCAAGGGAATTGCAATAATTGACAATGACATGAAGGGACAGGAGATATCAGGAATACCGGTTGTGGCTGCCTATGAGGATGCACTTGAGTATGCCAAGATAAATATAGTTGACGAGGTGTATATCAATGTATCCTATGTAACGGGCGACTCACTCAAGGATTTTATAATGGAATTTGAGAGAATGGGAATTACGGTTTACCTGAACATCAATGTGCTTGAGAACTTTGAAGGTTTTGACAAGCAGGTTACAATGTACGGTTCCTTCCCTGTTATATCATTCTGCGCCAAGACATTTGAACAGAATAAGATGCTTGTGAAGAGAGCAATGGACATTGCAGGTGCGATAATAGGCTTGATTATAACAGGCATTGTCACGATATTCATTGCTCCCGCAATCCTGATAGAATCTCCGGGACCGCTCTTTTTTAAGCAGAAACGAGTCGGAAAGAATGGAAGATATTTCTATATGTATAAATTCCGTTCCATGTATAAGGATGCGGAGGAGCGCAAGAAGGCGCTGATGGAACAGAATGAGATGAAGGGTCTGATGTTTAAAATGACCGATGACCCGCGTATTACCAAGGTAGGTAAGTTCATAAGAGCCACAAGTATAGATGAGCTTCCACAGTTTTTTAATGTTTTAAAAGGCGATATGAGTCTGGTCGGAACACGGCCGCCTACGGTGGATGAATTCATGCAGTATGCCGGATATCATAAGAGACGACTGAGCATCAAGCCGGGAATTACGGGTTTATGGCAGGTTAGTGGCAGAAGCAACATTGAGGACTTTGAGGACGTCGTGAAACTTGACCTTGAATATATTGATAACTGGTCGATTTCACTGGACATTAAGATACTGTTAAAGACTGTTCTGGTTGTTTTCAAGAAGGACGGTTCAAGATAATAAAGAGAGGAAAATAAGGGTAAGATGGCTACAAACAAAAAGAAAAGAAAAACGAACAAAGGGAATGTGGCACTAATAGTTACATGTTCCATACTGGCAATTATACTTATAATTGTTTTATGCATGTATCTGCTTGTAAAGAGCTACATAGGAAAGATTAACAAGGTTGACAGAGACGACTGGAACAATATTACTTCTAGTGCGGGTGAGATACAGACGGGCGAGGATGGCAATATTATCAGTGAAACGACAATGCCGGATGAGATTAACAGCTCGGGAGCAGAGAATTTTGGCGACGGCGAAGGTGAGGAAAGAGATTATGTCAAGAACATAGTACTTATAGGTGTTGATAACAGACATTTTGAGAACGTACTATACAATCCGGGTAATTCTGATGCGATAATACTTGTCTCTTTTAATTCAAAGACAAAGAAGGTATATCTCACATCAATTATGAGAGATACTGCAGCATATATACAGTATCCTGAGTCGATGAAGGCTAAGAATTCAAGCCTCAAGGACGGATATGACAAGATTAACAGGGCTAATGCTGTGGGAGGTCCTGAGTTCCTTCTCGACATAATAGAGGGTAACTTCAAGATTAAGGTTGATGACTATATTCTTGTGGATTTCTATAGCCTCATTGATATTATTGATATTCTTGGAGGAATACCAATGACGCTTACGGATGCTGAGGCTGAGGCTGCCAACAATTATATCAGGGATATGGATTTTGACAGAGGTATAACGGATTGGGAGACTGCCAATGTTTTAAGCGGCGGTGGAAGTCTCATCCTTAACGGTGTACAGGCTGTTGGATATTCAAGAGAGAGGCAGACGACCGGCTCTGATTTCAACAGGACAAGCCGACAGAGAGCTGTTATTGAACAGATTATTATTAAGGCCAAGAAGATGAGCGTTACCCAGCTTAATGACCTTGCAAATGCTATTCTGCCGAAGGTTTACACTAATATGTCAGAGAGCGAGATACTTGGTATGGTTGCAGATGCGGTGACCTATTTAGGATATGATCTTGAACAGTACAGAGTCCCATTCGACAATATGTATGAGTCCGTGAACGGAAATCTTCTTCCGGATTATGAGGCGACGAATGAGAAACTTCAGGACATCATATTTGCAACAGAATAACAGGCTGATTAATAATAGAGTGATTACAGCATCTGTAATCACTCTTTTGCCATAATAAAATATTACATAATGATATCGGTGGCAATTTCGATATCACTCAGGGGGAAAAAATAAATAACGGAAGGATTAAGAGGAAAATGAAAAAGAAGAAATCGGTAGGAAAGATTATAGGTATTGTTGCCGGCTGTATTGTAGCGGCAGTAGCTGTGTTTGGAATAAGCTGTTACCTTATTCTTTTACATTATATTAACAAGAGAAATTATGTCCCTACAAGAGAGGATTTTACGATATTAGATGAGACACCTTCATTTCTTGAGGACGTGCTGAACCCGTCATCGACACAGGCGTCGACTGACTCGGACAAGGAAGAGATAGAGTCGTACAAGAACAATGTGGAGAGTCAGGCGGAGAACACCACGGAGGGTGATGAGCAGCTCGTGTCGGATGTGTACAATATTCTCCTTGTGGGCTCCGATGTCAGACCGGAGGAGACTGTTGGACGTTCGGATACTATGATTCTTGTGTCAATTAATAAGGAGACAAAGAGAATTGTGGCAACATCGTTTCTCAGAGATACATATGTGAAGATACCTATAAAGAACGAGTTCCACAAACTCAATGCTGCATATGCGTTTGGGGGAATTGAGTTACTGTTTGAGACTCTTCAGTATAATTACGGAATTTCCGTGGACAAATATGTTGCGGTGGATTTTTTGTCATTTATTGAAGCCATAGATATTCTTGGCGGTCTTGATGTTCAGGTGTATGAGGAGGAGCTTTACTGGTTTAACCAGTATATCCATGCAAGCAATCTCATGGTGGAACCTTCTGAGCGCGAGGATTCAGATTATGTAGACCACGCTGATGGTTCATTCCAGCATCTAAACGGCAAGCAGGCTCTCGCGTATGCACGTTTCAGATATGTAGGCAATGGAGACTTTACGAGAACCGACAGGCAGAGAAGGGTTGTTCAGAATATTTTTGACAAGGTTAAGACGATGGACGTATCCACACTTGTGAAGCTTCTCGACAATATTATTCCGCAGATTACGACCAATCTTACAACTGATGAGTGCATGGAGCTTATCGCAATGCTTCCTGAAATGTCCAAGTACGAGGTAGTTTCATGGCATATACCTGATGAGGATTTCAAGTACATGACGATAGACGGCGATGATGTAGTGGCGATTGACTTCAGCTATTACATGAAGAAACTGTACAATTACATATATACCGATGTTGAGCCTGAGACAAAGAAAAAATAAGGCGCAGGCTCACAATATAGTGATGAGGAGCAGTTTAGATGGGGATAAAGAAAAAAAGACTGTTGTATTTCATTCCGGTGCTGCTTTGGATGGCGGTTATATTCTGGTTTTCATCGAATAACGGTGACAGGTCATCGCTGCAGAGCGGAAGAATATCGTATATTGTCGCATCGGTTGTTGATAAGACATTTGCGCTTGAAATGTCGGATATGGAGAGAATGAATTTCTCGTCGGGCATATCGTTCGTGGTCAGAAAGACGGCACACTTTACGGAGTATTTTGTGTTGGGGCTGCTGTTATATATGGCGGTAAGCGTGAACTTCGGGAGCATACTGGATATGCTTGATGCTGACCTGAGGCTCGGGAGAATACTCAGACTAAGGTATTTTCTGCCTGTAGTCATAGTATTCGGATACGCCGGGACGGACGAGCTTCATCAATACTTTGTGCCGGACCGCTGTTGCAGCTTCAGGGACGTTCTGATAGACACGGCAGGAGGCTTAAGTGCTATACTTATAATAATTATTGCAAGGTACATTCACGGCAGGACGGCATATAATAAAGCGAGACGTTCTGCGCGGGGAATGAACGATGAGAATATGTAATCTGAGGGAAAAACAGGTGATAAATTCTGCCGACTGCAAGATATTAGGCTATGTGCAGGATGTGGAGTTTGATTTGTGTTCCGGATGTATCAAGGCGATAATCGTGCCCGGACCACCAAAGCTGTTCTGCTTTTTCGGTGCGGACTGTGAGTACGTTATACCGTTTGAGTGTATTGTAAATGTGGGACCGGATGTCATTCTTGTGAATGTGTGTCTGGAAAAAATAATAGTTAAACTGTAGGAGGCGAGATTAATGAAATGTCCGTTTTGCAATGCTGAGAATACCAGGGTAATAGATTCAAGACCTGCCGATGACGCATTTTCCATAAGAAGGAGAAGGCAGTGTGATGTGTGTGACAAGAGATTTACTACTTATGAGAAAGTTGAGACGATGCCGCTTGTTGTTGTAAAGAAGGATAATAACAGAGAGCCGTATTCAAGGGAGAAACTACTAAACGGCATATTACAATCCTGCCATAAAAGACCTGTCTCTGCCGAGGAGATTACAAATATTGTGGATGATATAGAAAATTCAATTTTTAATATGGAGCTTCGGGAGGTGCCGACAAGCACTATTGGGGAACTTGTCATGGACAAGCTAAAGGACGTCGATGCAGTCGCATATGTGCGTTTTGCCTCTGTATACAGAGAGTTCAAGGATGTTAATACATTTATGGACGAGCTCAAGAAAATGTTGAAGTAGGAGGCAGGATGTTTAGAAGATTATTTCCCTCAGAGGATACGGACAGTATATATGATATTGATTTCAGGGGTTTTCGTGAAAGAGGCTATAGGGCTGTTCTCTTTGATATAGACAACACGCTTGTGGAGCACGGTGCGCCTGCAACACCGCGCGTGACAGCCTTTTTTAAGGAGCTGCATAGCTTGGGTTATGAGACCTGCCTCATATCGAACAATAAGGAACCGCGTGTAGCCTCGTTTGCAAAGCAGGTTGAGTCGAGGTATCTCTACAAGGCGGGAAAACCGTCGCCGGACGGGTATCTTAAAGCAATGCAGATATGTGGCTCGACAAAGGACAACACATTGTTTGTCGGCGACCAGCTTTTTACCGATGTCTGGGGAGCTAACAGGGCGGGAATACACAGCATACTTGTAAAGCCAATCCACCCTAAGGAAGAGATACAGATTATTCTGAAAAGAAGATTGGAATGGGTAGTGCTTATTTTTTATAGGAGGTATAAGAAGAAGCATGGGAAAAATTGATGCAAAGACAGCACTCTGCGGTCTTATCGGCAATCCGGTCGGACACTCGATTTCTCCGTTTATTCACAACACCTTGGCAGAGAAACTCGGAATTAATCTCGCGTATGTGGCCTTTAAGGTCGAGAGCGGAGAGGTGGAAACTGCTGTGAAGGGCGCATATGCGCTAAACATTAAGGGCATGAACGTGACTGTACCGCACAAGCAGGAGGTCATGGGGGCGCTGGTAGAGGTGGATGAGCTTGCAAAAAATATAGGAGCGGTCAACACACTCGTGCGTGTCGAGGGCGGCTATAAGGGCTATAACACAGACTATCTCGGAATAAAAAGACAGCTTGCCTGCGACGGAATTGACATAGACGGACGCGAGGTGATAATACTCGGCGCCGGAGGAGCCTCGAGGGCAGTTACATTCATGTGTGCCACAACAGGAGCTTCGAAGGTCTATCTTCTCAACAGGAGCGTCGATAAGGCACAGAAGCTCGCAGATGACGTGAATGTGTACGTCGGAAGGGACTGCGTGAAAGCCAGACCGCTTGACAGTTACAGTAAGCTGGAGGGTTTTGGCGGTTCGGATAAGAAATATATTGTCATACAGACTACGAGCAAAGGACTTTACCCGGACGTGGAGGGCACACCGATAGAGGACGAGTCCTTCTACGACATGGTTGAGGCTGCCGTGGATATCATATTCAACCCGTCACAGACGCGCTTTATGAGGCTGTGCAGGGAGCACGGGGCGAGAGCCTATAATGGGCTTGAGATGCTTCTGTATCAGGGAGTTGCGGCTTTCGAGCTGTGGAACGGTACAGTGGTTTCTGATGAGCTGTGCAGGGAGCTTTACACACTTATGAAAAAGGAAATGGGGCAGGAATAGCACATGGAAGAGCAACATAAGAATACGGCAGATGAGAGCACTGTACATAAATGCAGGGCATATTCAGACACCGGAAACATAATACTTATAGGCTTTATGGGCTGCGGCAAGACGACTTTTGGCAGGTGGATTGAACAAAATCATGCGCGAGAGCTTATAGACACGGACAATATTATTGTCTTGGAGCAACATAAGACGGTCAATGAGATTTTCGCCGAGCACGGGGAGCCATATTTCAGGGATTTAGAGACAGTGTGCATCAGAAAGCTGATTGCCGACGGCATATGCGATACAGTCATTTCCGTTGGAGGAGGACTGCCGATACGCGAGGAGAACGGTGAGCTTTTAGGAAGACTTGGTACGGTTGTGTACCTTCGGGCTAAGGTTGGCACGCTCGTAAAGAGGCTTTCGCACGATAAGACCAGACCGTTACTTGCGGGCGGGGACGTTGAGGCGAAGATTAAGGAACTAATGGGTAAGCGTGCCGGCATATACGAGAAGCGGGCTGACCTCATAATAGATACAGACGATACTTCATTTGAAAAAATGTATGAAAGGATTGTGCGCTATGAAAATACTGGTAATTAACGGACCTAACCTCAATTTTCTGGGAATAAGGGACAGAAAAATATATGGTACACAGGATTATGAGTACCTTGTGAATCTGCTCAAAAAGAAGGCTGATGAGCTCGGAATAGAGCTCGAGGCATGGCAGAGCAACCATGAGGGCGCTATAATAGACAAGCTTCAGGAGGCTTATTTCGAGCATGAGAGAGGACAGCTTGACGGTATTGTGATAAATCCGGGCGCATATACTCATTACAGCTATGCGATAAGAGATGCGCTTGCACCGCTCGATTTTCCAAAGTATGAGGTACATATATCTGACATACATTCGAGGGAGGATTTCCGACATGTGTCCGTGACACTTCCCGAGTGTTCGAAGCAGATTGCGGGCAAGGGGCTCGACGGCTATTGTATGGCGATGGAGGAGATCGTTAATTTGTTGAAGGAAAGGAAAGATGATTAGTTTATGGGAGATATACACCCCTATTTGGGCGGGTTGCTTTTACTCGCCTTCATAATAATAGATGCAGTGCTGTATGCGTTTTCATCGGCACTCCAGAATGTGAATGATTCTTTTATTGAAAAAAAATGTGAGGACGAGGATGACAGGAAGGCGAGAAAGCTCAAGAGACTTGCCGACAATCCTGCCGTGTTGTCCAATGCACTTGATATAACGGTTTTTATAAGTAATATTGCTGTCGGCGGCTATATTTTAAGAGCCATCTCGAGGGCTATAGAGCGCGCGGCAAAGACACAGTCGCTGTGGATAATATTTGCCGTGGCGGTGGTGGTTATAATTCTTCTGCTTGTTGTCGGAGTGCTCGTTCCAAAGCGTGTCGGGATGAAATTTCCGGAAAAGACGCTCTACAGGCTGGTTAAGCCTGCGGGTTTTTTAATAATTATCCTGACACCTGTGGCATTTATCGTGACGGAGCTGTCCAACCTCGTGCTCAGGCTCATAGGAATAAATCCGCATGAGAACCTTGAGAATGTGACTGAGGAAGAGATAATCACGATGGTCAACGAAGGGCAGGAGAAGGGTGTCCTCGAGGAGGGCGAGGCGAAGATGATCAATAACATCTTCGAGTTCGGTGACAAGGAGGCACATGATGTCATGGTGCACCGCTCAAACATAGTCGGAATAGACCAGAACACCTCACTTGACGAGGCATTTAAGATAATGCTAAGCAATAATTTCTCGAGATATCCGGTTTATGATGAGGATATCGACCATATTGTGGGAATGATACATCTTAGGGACGCGATTGTCGCCTACGAGAACGACAAGAGCAACGAGCCCGCTATAAAGAATATAAATAAGCTTATGAGAGAGGCTTACTTTGTGCCTGAGACGCGCAATGTCGACGCACTCTTTAAGGAGATGCAGGCGAACAAGATACAGTTTGCCATTGTGGTGGACGAGTACGGTCAGACATCGGGAATTATCACGATGGAGGACATTATTGAGGAGATAGTCGGCAATATCATGGACGAGTACGACGAGGAGGAGAAGCAGATTGAGAGAACCTCCGAGGACTCCTACGAGGTCGACGGACTTACGCTGTTGGACGACCTTGAGGATCTGCTTAATATTACCTTTGACACGGAAGACTACGAGACCATCAACGGCTTTATGATAGCGCAGCTTCACAGGCTTCCGTCTGACAACGAGAGCGGTGAGGTCGACTATGAGGGCTATCATTTTAAGGTCCTTGAGGCGAAGAACAGGGTAATCCGCAAGGTAAGAATTACAAAGCTTGAAGGTGAGGAAAACAAGGGTAATGACGGTAATACACAGACTGACGAATAACATTCCGGTTATCATAGAAAATCTGCCGGGAGCGAGAAGCATAACTTTCGGCGTATATGTCGGCAGCGGTTCGCAGAATGAGACGATTGGCAACAACGGGGTGGCGCATGCGATAGAGCATATGCTGTTTAAGGGGACAGAAAAGTACAGTGCAGGTCAGCTCGCTGATATAATGACGGAGCTCGGCGGCGGTATAAATGCATACACCTCAAAGGAAAATACTGTATTTTACGGAAAAGTGCTCCCGGAGGATTTTGAGAGGGCACTTTCTGTTATGTCGGATATGATCTTTAACTCGGTGTTTGACCCGAAGGAATTTTCCAAGGAGAAGGGCGTTATAATCGACGAGATAGACTCCTACGATGACTCGGCGGAGGACATGTGCCACGAGCTGTTGCAGAAGCGCGTCTGGAAGGACAATCCGCTTGGCTTTATAATATCCGGCAGCAAGACCAATGTGAAGAAACTCACGAGGCAGCAGCTTATAGATTTCAAGACGGCAAATTACACAGCCGACAATATTCTCATATCGGTTGCCGGAAAATGCGATGAGGCTAAGATAATATCCGTGCTCGAGCCTCTTTTTGCGGCACTGCCGGGCAAGGGGGATAAGCTGGTGCCTGAAAGACCTGAATTTAACAGATGCTTCATCTCGCGCTACAAGGATATGGAGCAGGTTCACTTAAACATAGCCTTTGACAATGTGAGAAGCTCCGACGAGGACAGGTACGCCATGTACATGATTAATTCCATGCTCGGCGGCAACCTAAATTCAAGACTTTTCCAGAAGGTGAGGGAGGAGAACGGACTCACCTACAGCATATATTCCTACAACAGCATGTGCGACCTCGCGGGTCTTTTCCATATATATGCGTCCATGAGCGCGGCGCAGACCGAGAGGGTGTATGAGCTCATATTTGACATAATAGATGAGCTCAATGAGAAGGGCATCGACGAGGACGAGCTTTTCAGGCTTAAAAAGCAGACAAAGATAGAGCTCGTGCTTGGAAGCGAGGCGGCGAGCAACACAGTGCTTAACAATGCCAAGACCTTCCTGTCCACGGGCAGCGTGATATCGCTTGACGAGGCGGTGGAGCACTACGATGCGGTCACATTGGAGCAGTTCAACAGATGCATCAGGACATATCTCAGAAAAGATAAGAGCAGCGTGTGCCTTGTCGGCAATGTAAAAGATGTGCCTGTGGCAGCGTTAAAAAGAAAATGGGAGAAGGGGCATTTATAGAATTGCCATAATATTAAATGTCGGTTCGGACAAGCGGGCCGGCATTTTTTGCAATAAAGTTTAGGGTGGCAAAACATGCTGATTTAATCTTTGAGTGTATAACGTGTTATATTTATGCACATTGGCTCCGATTGTACGAAGCAAGGTGTCCTAAGAACAACTAAGCTTCCCACAAAAGTCGCGATATGCATAAATATAACACGTTATACACAATTAATGCTACGGCGCATGTTTTGACACCCTAAGCCTGATTATACAAAAAATCCCGTCTCATACATTGATATGTCTCCACCTTTTACTGAATAGCCAATAAAAGGTAAACATTCAAACAATGTATTGAAACGGGATTTTATTTTAACCTTGATTATGATAGGTAACCGCTATCACCTTTAGACACAGCGCCATTAGGGAGCGTCCCCGATGGCATCTTTACTGGCGGAAGATTACCTTCTTGTGCTTATCGAGCGCAAAGAGTAAAATCATTCCTAATATATAGCACGAGATAACCTCACCGATGCCGACAGTGATCATGAGATACCAGTAAGCATCTTGTAAACCATATGCTGTCTTAAGCACCCAAGGAACGATGATTACGTTGGCGATGATTGACGGAAGCGGAACGAGCCACTTGTGCTTTCTCAAAAGGTATGAGCACACACTGCCGATAAGTGTCGCTAATGTTCCGAACACGATATCGAGCACTGCTCCTCCTGTGAGTATATTAGCCAGGAAACAGCCAATCGTCACTCCCGGGATTGCGGAAGGAATAAAATAAGGCAGTACGGTGAGCGCCTCCGAAAATCTTACCTGAATAGCCATGCTTGACAAACCAAGTGCCGATGCTAATGCCGTAAGCACAACATAGAGTGCTGCTATTACCGCTGCCTGAGTGATAAATAATACTTTCTTGTTCATTTTTTAGTCTCCTTAGTTTTGTTTTACGAGTGGATGGTTACGAACACTCGGATATATAATTACAAACTTTGCTCAGCGAAATTCTCCTTTAAAAGGTGCATCGCCTCACAAAGCCTGCTTAATATATCACTATTCTGCCGTAAATGCAAGCATTTTTTATTTGCCGTTTTCAGTAGTCTCCTCCACAGCAAACCACTTGTCGTACAGCTCATCTAATTTTCCGTTGTTCTTAAGAATACCTATGGATTTATTAAGGACATTCAGGAGCTTATTATTTCCCGATTTCACAACGGCACCTATGTCATGTCCCGCATCGTCGGTATAGTAAGGCACGGAAAAATCATATACCTTGTCAACCGCATCGGATATCTGCACGCCGCTAATCACACAGTCGAAGCTGCTCATATCAAGCTCTGCATATATCCCGCTGTACTGCATCTTCACAAACTTGACCTCGAGAAACGTCAGCTCACCTATCGCCTTCGCGAGGTCTATCTCAAAACCCTCCACCTTGCCGTCCTCGTCCTCGGTTATATAAGGGCTTGAGGTTATTCCGACGAGCAGCACTCCGTCCGTCACCGTAGTTCCGCTATTGACCTCAACCTCCGGCGTAGGCTCCTCCGTGCTCTCGACCTGCGCGTCCGCTTTCTTAGAGCAGCCCGCGAGTGCAAATATGCATATATATATGCACAGCAGCAATATATATTTAATGCGTGTTTTTTTCATAATCTGCAAATTTCCTTTCAGAACATATTGATATCTGCGAAATTCCAAGTCCGCAGTGCATGTGAAAATAACTGCCTCTGCCAGTCACAGAATGTATTCTGCCATAACAGTGTTGCTTATGTCAATTCCAATATCTGTAAGCCAAAGCCTGTCCTCATCACATTTTATAAGCCCCTGCTCCTGCTGTTTTTTTGCAATGTCGCCGTAGATCTCATCGAAACTTCTGCCAAACGTCCTGTAAAACTGCTCCTTTGAGATGCCCTGCATCATACGAAGCCCGAGAAACATATATTCCTCTATCTCGTCGTCATGTGTGAGAAGCTGTTCCTCACTGTGATTGCCAATCGGATTTTTCAGATAATCTGTCAGGTCAAACGTGTTGGTAAATCTTCTCGATGCGGGATAGCAATCCGATTTTTTCAGCAGCGATGCCGCCGCCACACCGAAGCCCAGATAATCTGTCCTCTTCCAGTACGACATATTATGGCGGCACTCAAAGCCCGTTTTGGCATAATTGGAAATCTCATACCTTAAATAACCCGCATCGGACAGAATTTTCTTAGTGAGCGCATACATTTCCCTGTCCTCGTCCTCAGACGGTAAAATTTCCTCGCCCGAGCGCTCCACCATGTCATACAGAGGCGTCCCCTCCTCAACAATCAGGCTGTACGCCGATATGTGCTCAGGGGCGAGCTCAATTATCTTTTTCAGATTTTTCTCATAGCCGGCAACCGTCTGGTGTGGTATGGCGGACATGATATCGATATTGATATTGTCAAATCCCGCCCGCCTCGCGGCATGATACGACTCCTCAAACTGCTCGTAGGTGTGTATCCGCCCGAGTGCCCTGAGCTCAGCGTTGTCCGGCGACTGAAGCCCTATGCTCAGCCTGTTCACGCCCATGCGCCTATAGGTTTCAAGCTTCTCGTCCGTCAGCGTTCCCGGATTGCACTCGACGGTGATTTCCGCGTCCTGCGCGACAGTGAACGCACCACGCACCGCACCCATTATCCTCACGAACAACCGCGGCGGCAGGATTGAAGGGGTTCCGCCGCCGAAAAATATGGTGCTTATCCCTCTATTATCACCGTTTTCAGCCGCCTGTGCTCCCGCAGCCTCAATTTCAAGGCAGAGCGCCTCCACATAGCGCTCTTTTACGGCATCGTCCGCCGGTGCAGAGCAAAAATCGCAGTATATACATTTTGAAATGCAAAAGGGGATATGTATATATATCCCCTTCTGTGACCTTATATCATAGCTCATATCAGTTAAGCTTCTCAAGCATATTGTTGATACGCTCGCGCATCTTGTCCTCGCCCATGATATGAAGGATTGTCCACAAATCAGGTGAATTTGACGCACCTGTGATTGTTATACGAAGTATCTCGGCGATATCAGATACACTTCCCTTGAAATTCTCAGGGGCAGCCTTGTATGCCTTCATATCCGATGCGAAGCCGCACTCGTCAGCGATAGCCTTCACATTGTTAAACCAGCCGTTGTTGTCCGCGTTGTGGTCGTAGGAAGCAAGATACTTCTCAAGTATCTCACGAACCTGTGCATTGTCATACTTGAACTCGTAGTTCGGAACGAATGTCTCATCAAAGAAGAACGAGAACATCGGCATAATCTGCTTAGCATACTCGAAATCCTTACGTCTCCTCTTCTGTCCAACACCCATGAACAGCTCCAGAGCCTTCTTGAAGTACTCAGGCGACTTAAAGTAAACGTCAACCATGTCCTTGTTGTATTCCTTGTTCCACTCATAGAGGAAATTATATATCTCATCTGTATCCATCTTGGCAAACTCATTGCGGCAGATGTTGTGAAGCTTGTCCATATCAAAGAGTGCTCCGGACTGAGCCATCTTGTGCACATCAAACTTGAACTCCTCAATCGGTGAGTCAGGGTGCTTGTCATACCACTCCTCAAAGTTGGAGTTAAGAAGTGTCATAAGATATACCTTCACGCAGTGAGGGTGATAACCGTCCTGACGGTAGAAGTCGAGTGAGAGCTCAGGGTCCTTTCTCTTAGAAAGCTTTCTCTTGCTCATCGTGCCATCTTCAAGCTGCTCCATCTTCATAAGATGAGCCGTATGTGCATAGTCAGGTCTCTTGAAGCCGAGCACGTTGAAAAGCTCAATATGCGTAGGAACGCTTGAAAGCCACTCCTCGCCGCGGATTACGAGCGTTGTTCCCATAAGGTGGTCGTCAATCGCATGTGCAAAATGGTATGTCGGTATTCCGTCTGACTTCAATATAATAACATCCTGAATATTCTCAGGAAAGGAAATCTCTCCCTTGATTGTATCCTTGAATGAAACCTCACGTCCCTCAACGCCCTGTGAGCGGAGTCTCATAACAAAAGGCTTTCCCGCCTTTATGTTCTCCTCAACCTGCTCGCAGGTGAGGCAGCGGCACTTAGCCCACTTAGTGTGATAGCCTGTGAGAATGTCGTGCTTCATCTGCTCTTCCTTAATCTGGTTGAGCTCCTCCTCCGTACAGAAACAAGGGTAAGCAAGACCCTTTCTGATTAAATCCTTCACATAGGTCTGGTAAATCTCCGCTCTCTGTCTCTGGAAATACGGGCCGTACTTGTTAATCTCAGGATTGTCAATTCCTGCTCCCTCGTCAAACTCGATGCCGAAATAGCGGAGAACATTGATAATGATGTCAACCGCTCCCTCGACCTCTCTCTTTGCATCGGTATCCTCTATTCTGAGATAGAATGTACCGCCGCTCTGGTGGGCAATTCTCTCATCAGCGAGAGCTCCGTAGAGATTTCCAAGGTGAATGAAGCCTGTAGGGCTCGGTGCAAGTCTTGTGACCTGTGCCCCCTTCTTTAAATCCCTCGCCGGGAACTGCTTCTCCCAGTAATCAGGTGTCTTATCAATGCCCGGCAGACATAACTCTGCAAGTCTGTTGTAATCCATTATATTTTCCTCCATATAAAATATCTTAATTGTCATCGAGCTTGAGCACAGCCATGAACGCCTTCTGCGGAATTTCCACATTGCCGAACTGTCTCATTCGCTTCTTTCCTTCCTTCTGCTTCTCGAGAAGCTTCTTCTTACGGGAGATATCGCCGCCGTAGCACTTTGCGAGAACGTCCTTACGCATCGCCTTCACGGTCTCCCTCGCAACAATTCTTCCGCCAATTGCAGCCTGGATAGGAATTTCAAAGAGCTGTCTCGGTATCTCGTCCTTCAATTTCTCGCACATCTTTCTTCCGCGCTCAGCCGCACTGTCGGCATGAACGATGAAGGAGAGCGCGTCCACCTCTTCCCTGTTTACAAGGATATCGAGCTTACAAAGCTTCGACTGGACATAGCCCTTGAGCTCATAGTCAAACGAAGCATAGCCTCTTGAACGCGATTTGAGCGCGTCAAAGAAATCGTAAATTATCTCGTTGAGCGGAAGCTCGTACTTGAGAAGAGCTCTCGTCGTCTCCATGTACTCCATTCCAAGGTAGACACCTCTTCTCTGCTGGCACAGCTCCATTATCGGTCCGACAAACTCGGTCGTGACCATAATCTCTGCCGACACAACAGGCTCCTCCATGAACTCTATCTCCGACGGGTCAGGAAGGTTCGACGGGTTGGTGAGCTCCATAACCGTGCCGTCCGTCTTGTGCACCTTGTAGATAACGCCCGGTGCCGTTGTAACGAGGTCGAGGTCATACTCACGCTCAAGTCTCTCCTGTATGATTTCAAGATGTAAAAGTCCAAGGAAACCGCATCTGAAGCCGAAACCGAGGGCAACCGAGGTCTCCGGCTCATACTGTAATGCCGCATCGTTTAACTGGAGCTTCTCAAGTGCATCTCTAAGGTCTGTGTAGTGAGCTCCGTCAGCCGGATACATACCACAGTACACCATCGGATTGACCTTCTTGTAGCCCGGAAGCGGCTCAGCGCAAGGTCTCTCGGCATCTGTCACAGTATCGCCGACTCTCGTATCACGCACGTTCTTGATGCTCGCCGTGATGTAGCCAACCATTCCTGCCGTCAGCTCATCGCACGGAATAAACTGACCTGCTCCGAAATATCCGACTTCCACGGTGTCGAACTCCGCGCCCGTCGCCATCATTCTTATCTTCGTCCCCTTCTTAACCGTACCTTCCTTTATACGGCAGAAAACGATAACACCCTTATACGGGTCATAGAGTGAGTCGAAGATAAGCGCGGCAAGAGGATTGTCCTTCGAGCCCGTAGGTGCAGGTATCTTGTGCACCACCGCCTCAAGCACCTGTTCAATATTAATTCCGTTCTTGGCTGAGATAAGCGGTGCATCGTGCGCCTCAAGCCCGATAACGTCCTCTATCTCATCGATTACTCTCTGCGGCTCGGCGCTCGGAAGGTCTATCTTGTTGATGACCGGAATGACATCGAGGTCATGATCAAGTGCAAGGTACACATTCGCGAGCGTCTGTGCCTCAATGCCCTGTGCTGCATCGACTACGAGTATTGCTCCATCGCAGGCTGCGAGGCTTCTTGAAACCTCATAGTTGAAATCGACATGTCCCGGGGTATCAATCAGGTTGAAGATATACTCCTCACCGTCCTCTGCCTTATATACAACGCGGACTGTCTGGGACTTGATGGTTATGCCTCTCTCCCTCTCAATATCCATGTTGTCAAGCACCTGTGCCTGCATCTCACGGCTGGTGAGCAGTCCGGTTTTCTCGATAATACGGTCCGCAAGCGTGGATTTACCATGGTCAATGTGGGCTATAATACAAAAATTACGAATCTTACTCTGGTCTATTGACATTTTCTTCCTCATTTCTTCTAAAATCAGCTTTCTAATCAATCTATGATATCATAAGACAGACGAAAATAAAAGGGGGTTTTTAAGATTACACATCATCGCTCCCCCGGAGAATAACCGCTATGGTCATAAGCAAAATCTTGAAATCAAGCAAAAGCGAAAAATTCTCTATGTACATCAGATCCCACTTGAGTTTCTCGAGAAAATGCGTGTGGTAGCCGCCATGCACCTGTGCATACCCCGTCAGTCCCGCCTTGACTGTCGTTCGGAACATAAATTCCGGAACCGTCTGAATAGTCTCTGCAATAAGTTCAGGGCGTTCCAGACGCGGTCCCACGAAGCTCATATCCCCCCTCAGTATGTTAAATAACTGCGGAAGTTCATCAAGCTTGGTCTTTCGAAGCACATACCCCACTCTGGTAAGGCGAGCATCCTTCTTCCCGGCAAGTGTTACTCCCACCATCTGCTCTGCATTCGGAACCATGCTTCTGAACTTGATAATCTTAAACTGTCTCTGGCCCATCGTACAGCGCGTCTGGCGGTAAAACACGCTTCCACCATCGTCGAGCTTGATGCAAAGGGCAATAATGCCAAACAGTGGCAGAAGAATTAAAATAAGTATACCCGATACGACAAAGTCAAAAAACCTCTTCAACCGATATGAAAGGCTGTTGCCTGAACTCGGCTCCTTGTAAAAAATAAGCTTGTCACCATCCTGCGCTATCGATGCTGAACGAAGTTCCATATCCGAAAGCTTACAAGTGAAATAAACAGGTTTATGGTTGTAAAAGCAGAACTTCATCATATCATTCCTGACCTGTGCCGAGAGGTCATAGAGGTACACCTCATCGCTTTCCATTATGCGCTTATGTATCTGCTCATCCGAGCACTCGGCAACCGACAGGCGCTCAACTCTCTTATTATCCTTCAGCTCAACAGGATAATTCTCATACAGATAAAGTCTCCTTGTATTCCTTCTCTCACGTCTTACCTTTGCAAGCACGCACACGACCACTATACTTACAAGCTGCACCGCCGTCATTCCTGCCATTCTCGGCGCAATCAATGCAATGCCCGCACCATATCCATATATACTTCCTGTCGTCATCACCGCCATAAGAAAAATCGACATGACAATGTTGCACACGATACATTTGAGTATAATACTAAGCTCCTGCTCATATTTTAGCTTGACCATTCTTCCGTGGCTGTTACAGGTTATAAGTGCAGTCAAAGAAACATACCCGGCTAAGAGCAGCACATCATTTACCCCTATCTCTTTTATAAGATACAGCGGTAACGGCAGTCCGAAGAAAAGCACATATTCTATTGTAAGCAGTAATAAAAGTAATCTGTACATTCAAAAAGCTCCATTTTTTACATTCGTATATAAGCATTGGTTTAATTAACATTTATCTCAAGTGCAAACTTTTTCTCGATAGCCCTCAGATAACCTTCCTCATGACTCGCCGCAACCAACATCGGTGCATACGCATCCCTTCCGCTGATATTAAGCATGTAAGGAAAATCTCTGAGTCTCTCTGTATAGTCTGCCGCAAAATCAAGTATGCCACGCTGAATTTCCCTTATTCCGCCCTGATTTGCGTCGTATTTGCCAAATTTCAGCGTAATGTCCATATCGGACATATATATATCCTCGGCTGTCCCGATCTCCTTCCCGGTGTAAAAGCCCTTAAACTGTGGAGTAGGTGATGAGAGCAGCAGTTCCCAAAACACATTATAATCCTTGTTTGGATTGTGTTTTTTTAACAAATCCCTGTTATGTCTCTGCGAATACAGATATGCCACGAGTTTCCCGCTCTGCAAAAACGGCTCCGATGCGTCCGGCTCGGCATTGTACATCGTATTCGTTCCCGCAACAATGCCAACTATGTCACATGGAATATCCCACTCCTCTGCCACAAGCTGTCCAAGAACCATCGCTCCGCTGCCCGCCCAGCCTATGTCAACCGCCGCCGCTGTGTGACAGCCGGACAAAATTCTGCCATAATAGTCTCTCGCCGCCTTATCCTGTCCACTGTAGGCACCGATAACCCGTGTCCACACTGACTCTATGAAATCCCTCAATGTATCCGCATTCTTGTTGGTGAGCCTGTCCTCCAAGCCAAGTCCCGACGAGCGCAGCTCCTCTGCGGAAAAATCCAGCTCCATGGATTTTAAGACTTCATCTATTGTATAATTCTGATTTGCCTTGTGATAAATAAAACGCCTGAAATAATCGTGTCTATCAAATACGGCTTCAAGCTTCGTAGCCGCCTTTCGTGACCAGTAGACATACTCCGTAGCCTCACCCGGGTAGACATAATCATACACCTTTTTCAGAATATCGCCATCTCTCGAAAGAAACAATACCTTATCGACGGAATTTTTTTTGCAGTAATCATGGATAAAATTGCAGTATCCAAGAACAAACAAGCCCCCATATATGAAACCATACTCATACTCCATTGAATACCTGTCCGTTCCGCAATACAGCCTGTTCCCGACAATCGCCCTGTAAGCACTCCCCACAATGCATGACATATCAAAAGCCCTGTATAACTGCATGTTTTTGTTGACATTAGGATACGGCATAACGCCAAACCCGTACTGCAACGCCATCTTCCTGTCGCTGTGTGGATTGTCACCCACATGAACAATCGAAGGTTTCTTCCCTCCAAAACTGTCCAACACATCGCCAAACAGCCTTCCATCCGCCTTGCTCCTGTGATACTCACAGGAAATAAAAATACGCTCCGCTCCAACAAAGCCTGCCTCTTCAATAATGCCCCTTATGGTCTGCTCTGAAAGATACATGTCAGACACGACTATGATTCTCTTTCCTGCATCGGCAAGCCTCTTCCACACCGCAAGCATAAAAGGATTGGCATAGCACAGCCTGCGCTCCGTCTCCTCCTCAAGCTCACGCCCCTTCTCAGCCGATATGCCGACCTCAGCCTCTATATTCGCCCATATATCGGCAATGCCAATCTCCATATCACCATGTTCTTCACGTCGCTTCACCCTCGCGTCATACTCCGCCTTCATACGGATATTTTTAAAATC
>CAMEEX010000038.1 GCA_945915235.1 uncultured Clostridia bacterium
ATTATGCAACTTTCAGCCACTTTCACGGCATCACCGTGAATAATATAGGTTTAATACTCTCTGCTAAAATATTTTTTACAAGCTCCTCAACATCGTCTATCTGTATCGGATGCTCCTTAGTCTCCCATGTAACTATAAGATTTATCGACGGCACAATTCCATTTTCGCAGTAGCTCCTCAGTTTCAAACACGCATTGGCTATGTACTCCTGATTGTCCATGAGCCCGAAATGTTCCCAGTAGAAAATTTTTCCTGTAAGTGGGTGCTTTATTGTGAAATCAGGATAGAAAACGACATTATCCAGCTCAAGCTTCTCTTCATAATGAAAAGGTATCCCGGCATTGTAAAGAATTCTGTCAATAATTGCCTCCGACTTTGACCTGAGAAATTTTCCCTGCGTTCCCTTCACTTTCAGCTTCTCGGGATAATTTTTACAATTCTCATACTCTGAATTCTGCCATTGAACCAAATCCTTTCTATCCGGTACAATTCCGCTCCCCATAAGCGCCCCGTAGCCTTCGTGCGTGAGAATTTTCTGTGCCTTCTCGCTTCTTCCTTCAAGCCCACGCAAATACGCCCTGCAAGCTTTCAGCTCCGCAATTAAGTCCTGCCTTCTCATGCTGAAATACTTCTTCATGGCAAGCCTCTGTGCAAGCTCCATGTTCTTCTTTGGCAGATATTCATTGACATTATCCTTCTTTATAACCCATTTATAATGCTTTCCATTTTTGGCACAGAACAATTCTCCTTCCGGAAGCTTTCCTATATAGGACTCTATCCGCTCAAGCTCCTGCTCTATATTCTTCATTCTTATTTTTATTTCATTCAAATTCGCATACATGGCAATTTTCCTTTCTGTGTTTCATATTTTTTGTTATTGTTTATGGTGTAGGGATTTTTCATTACTTTGTCGCGGGGTTTTTATTCCACTTTTTCTGTCCCTTACACTTTTCGACCTCCTTTCTTGGCGGTTCGCGGGTTTTTTCGTAGCTTTTTCACCTCCTTGCACTTTCCGGCTTGCTTATTGGGCGATTTCACATATTAATCCTCATTTCCGAGCGATTTATCGCGAGGAGGCGATGAGAAATTCGCGCAGGCGATTTCTCATCTGCCATCAGAGCAATTTGTTTTCGCTCAGAAACAAATTGCATGTGTGAAAAATATGCTATCAGGTGTATTTTCACACTATTCCATCTATATTTGCACACTTTTCCCGCCCTATCTCACATACTCAAACACCTCCATACGCCCAGCCGCCTCATCAATCTCTACCGTCACGGCACCGCTATTATCTGTTCTGAACAGCGCTGCGCCGACCGCCTCTATGCGCTCAACCGTCTCCGTATGCGGGTGACCATACGAGTTGTTGGCAGAACAAGAGATGACCGCCGCATGCGGCTTGACTGCACTTAGGAACTTTTCTCCTGATGAATATTTTGAGCCGTGATGTGCGACCTTCAAAAGCGACAGACTGTCAACACCATATGCCGCAATCTGCTCCGCAATCATCGCTTCCTTATTAGATGTCAGGTCTCCTGTGAAAAGGACAGAAAGGCCCTTATATCTGAGCAAAAGTACTATTGAATTGTCATTCTCCGAGTCTTTTACATAGCCTGCATTTCCGAGACAATCATTTAAAGAAGTAAGACTGCACTCGCCAAATCTGTATGTCACTCCCTGCTTTGCACACAGAACCTCACTGCCAAGCTTCGCCATCGCTGCCGCAATGCTCTCAACAGTATCAAGCCCATGACCGTCAATCCCGTCACCATTCCACAGCTTCAACTCCGTCCCATACGCGTCAATGTAGCTCTCATAATCACACTCATTGAGAACAAGATTTTCTATCTTCGGAATATATACCAGCTCTTCAGACGACTTTGCCAGAGCTTCACTCCAACCGTTTTCATGGTCGCTGTCACTGTGCGTTATGAACAGGAAATCGAGCCGTCTCACGCCCTTATACTTCAAAAAAGGCTCAATCACCTTGTCATAAATATTCCTGGTCGAAGTACTTCCGCCATCGATAAATATATTTGCGCCATCGGGAAGGCTTACAAAAATTGCATCTCCCTGACCTATATCAAGAAATGTTATTTCAAGTCCCCCTCTGCTTCTATAAATGAGCACTATGAAAACCGCGGCAACCCATAATGTTCTCAGCATGACACTCATAACAGAAGCCGCCTTCCCCAATCCCGCCTTATTTTTTTCACTCCATCGTCTCACCGCCTTAACAATTTTCTTTCTGCACGAAAACAATATAAGGAGCGCATAGTACAGCACAATCTGCCACATTTTAGGTCTGCCTGCCACGAAAACGCTTCCCGGCAGGGACAGCATAAGCTCGCAGCCATAACGAAACAGGAGAAGAATATAATGCCCTGCCCCGGCAAAAAAACTCCCGACAGGTATACTTATAAGCCCAGCAAAGCCACAGCCGAGCGCGGATATCATTATAAGGCTCATAAGCGGAACGACAAAAAGATTAAGCAAAATAGAATACACGGGAATTTCATAGTAAAACCACAGAAGCACAGGAAGAGTTGCAAGCCAGATTGCAAACGGTGTTGTGAGCCATTTCAGCCACTTTACGGTGAAGCCCTCCGAGACCACAGCCACTCCCGCTATAGCCATGAAGGACAACAGAAAGCCCGAATTCATAATAATGTAGGGATTTTTTAACATGAGAATCATCGCCGACAGCGAGACAGCCGACAGAATATCATACTTTTTTCCGAGCACACGGGCACCAACGGAACAGACAAACATAACTATCGCGCGCACGGCTGACACCGAACTGCCCGTCATGGCGCCGAACAGCACCACGAGAACACCGCTGACCGCGGCTGATGCCGGAAACATAAATCCTACCTTTCGCAAAAGTCCGAACACACCCATTCCAATCATTGAGATGTGAAGCCCCGATATTGCAAGAATATGTCCTATCCCCGCAGCCGAAAAAAGACTGTTAAGGCTTCCGTCCATGTCGGACTTATCCCCCGTAACCATCGCCTCGTACACACCGGCATCGGTGTCGGTACAACATGCACCATAGACTTTTTTGAGGGACAGCTTAAGGCTCTCCAAGCCCTTCAAAATCAGATTTTTTCCGCCACTCACACTTGTGATGTCGGGATTTTTTATGTAGTATGCATAGCCAAGCGATTTGTAATACTGCCTGCTGTCAAACTGCCCCGGGTTCGTCGCCGCCTCGGGAAATGTAAGAACGACAACTGCCTCGATGCTGTCGCCTCTTTGTGCATGCCAACCCGGACCGTCACTGTCCGTGATTTCAAGAACCACATTGTTCATAAGCCTTCTTCCGTCCGCGGTACAGCTTTTCAGCATCAGCCTCTTAGAATATGTGCCGACAGTTACCTTATCTATCTTAGCGCGCAGGACTACGTCAGCACTCTCCCGCACTTCATCATCTGTATTTAATATCGCGTTGTCAAAATTGTCATGGATATGGGTTGTGATATAACCAACCGAAAATAATAAGAAAAAAAAGAAAATCTGAATAAATAATTCCCTGCGGTGTCTGCTTCTTCTGTAATAAAAGAAACAGACAGCCTCCGCCGCCACGGGCATTAAAAGCACGGGCGGCGCAATATCTGCGAGACAAGCCATAATTCCCGCCGCCGTAAATATAAGGGCTGGAACTAACGGTCTCTTAATTCTGCTGTGTTTCAATAATGTCTAAGCTCCTCTCCAAAGGCTGTGACAAGTCTATTGTGTCTCTGAATACTATATTCGTACTGCTCCTTACAGATATCTGAACTTTATTTACATTAGATAACTCACAGAGCGAATTGACTATGGAATATATTGTCATGGCAGGCGAGACAGGCAGCACCTCGTCCGTGAGCACGGAGTCAAAATTCACATAACATATTCCGTCCTTTGTGGTCGCACTAAGAAGCGTAAGCGTTGCAGGAACCGTTCTCACATGCCCCTCCTCACCCGGACCTTTTATAAGCTGTTCTATTATAACCCTTTCAATCGATGCATTTTTTCCATAGCCAATGGTAATTCTCTCAGGAACAAGTTTGTCGGCAGATGCATTTCCATAATAAACCGATAAATCAACCCATGTCCGATACGTTCCCGAACCTATATTCTCCATAAAATCGGATGCAAGCATTATTCCCACGGGATTTCCAAGCGCATCCTTTAGTGGCTGCTCATTTACATAGAAGCTGACATACTTTACCCCCTGTATCTGCGTCATGGTCTTTACATATGCTGCTCTGAACATGACCTCATCCTCCACCGAAAGATTACTGTAGGAGTCTGAAAAATAAACAGACAAAACCTCGTCATTTAGTTTGATATCCATTACGGTTATCTCTTTTCTGACAGTACTCATACAGTCTGTCCTGTCAGCAGGATACCGCATCACATCAAAAAGCTCTCCAATAAGCCCCTTAGCATCGTCCAGTGCCGAACTTGCAACATAAACCTCAGATGTAAGTGCCTGCCCTGTTCCGTCCAAATAATATACATTATATTCATTTTCGGCAAGTTGTGCATCTTCTTTACCCCGGCTGCTGCACGAGCACAAAAACAACATACTGGTAAGCAGAAGTATTAAAAAACCGAATTTTTTAAATAATTTTTGTTTCATGCTACCTCTCCGTCTTTATGATTTCTTAGGCTGCGTGAGCGGTATGCGGACCGTGAAGGTGCTTCCCTCCCCCTCCTTGCTGTATACCCTTATGGCACCCTTGTGCATGAGAATAGCCGTCTTTGTTATGGCAAGACCAAGACCGGTTCCTCCCGTCTGACGTGAACGCGCCTTATCAACGCGGTAAAATCGTTCAAATATCTTGTCCCGGCTGTCATCGGGAATTCCAATTCCCGAATCAGCAACCGTCAGGTAAAAGAACTTGTGGTCGGCATTGACTGATACCCTCACCCATCCGTTTGCTACATTGTACTTAATTCCGTTTTCCACGAGATTGGTGACAACCTGTGTCATCTTAACCTCATCAATCTCGGCTACAACAGGTCTGAAGCTCTCGAGCACAAGCTCTATGTTCTTCTCCTCCGCGATAGGTTTCAAGCGCTTTAACACACGCTCCACAAGCTCGTTCATATTCTGCGGTGCAAGATTTAACTCTGCCGCGGTCTTGTCCATTCGCACAAGAGAGAGAAGGTCATTTATAATCTGGCTCTCCCTGTCAATCTCCTCCACGATATCGTGCATGAATTCCTGGTAAAGCTCAATAGGCACATTTTCCTGACCATTAAGAGAGTCAGCCAGAACCTTGATTGAGGTTATTGGTGTCTTTAACTCGTGTGATACGTTCGATACGAACTCCTGTCTCGAGTCGTCGAGAGTTTTCAGGCGCTCGAGCATCTTGTTTACCTCCGTGGAAATGAGGCATATCTCACCGAGCCCCTTCGTCTCATCAAGGCGCTTATCCATGTAGCCGCTGGTTATTCCGTGTATCGACTCTGCAAGTCTTCTCAAAGGCCTGCTTATCGCCAATGCGTAACCAAGCGCCACAAGCAGCATTACCGTGAATACTATATCGACAGCATAGGTCATAAAACGTTCAAGGTACTGAACATCCTCCCTTACGGACGTGTCAGGCACGGCAAACATAAGAACACCTATTATTGTACTCGAATCCGCAGCATATACAGGCTGTGCCAACTCTATTATTCCATAACTTTCATCATAGTTTGTCGTCGATATTCCGTGAAATGCCTGATTTACCTCATAAGAGACAAGTGTCTTGTTCTCCTGGTCAACATATGTGTCCTTCACTACAATATAGTTGGCAGCCACTATCACAACCCGCCCGGAATACATATAGGAAATCTGCTCAATCTGTGCATTTATTTTCTCATCGTACTGCTTGTTAAAATACCCGTTCTTGCCTATATCCGCCGCGAGAAGATTTCCCGTATTCAGAAGCTGCGACTCAAGCTGCTTTATCTCCCTGTTTCGGAAAAATTTCACTGCAATACTCTTTACCGACAAAAGAGGAACCACCGACGCAGCGAGCACCACTATAACCGCAGTAAATCTTATGCTGAACAGATGCTTTCTTATTGTCCTGCAAAAAGACAAAAGCTTATTTTTCATATCAATCCCCCATGCCACCATGAAGCGGCACCAATAATAATACAGCTTTATTACTGCTTAAAGAAATATCCCATGCCCCACTTGGTGTGCACATACTCCGGCTCGCTCGGATTGGTCTCAATCTTCTCTCTGAGCCTTCTGATATGGACATCTACCGTCCTCGCGTCACCCGGGTAATCGTAGCCCCATATGAGGCTTAGAAGCATCTCTCTGCCGTATACCTTGTTCGGATTGGTCACAAGCAGCTCGAGTACATCGTACTCCTTGGTCGTAAGGCTGATTTCGCGCCCCTTTATATACACATGCCTGTTGTTTCTGTCCATAACCATGTTGCCCGCGATAATGCGCGTCGACGGGTCTGTCGGAATGATATGTCTGTTTCTTCTCTTTATTGCCTTTATGCGCGCCTTGACCTCGAGAATGTTGAACGGCTTCGTCATATAATCATCAGCGCCGTAGTCAAGCCCCAATATCTTGTCCATATCCTCGCTCTTTGCCGTAATCATAATAATAGGCACATCTGAGAACTCCCTCACCTGCTGGCATACCGTGTATCCGTCCATCTCCGGCAGCATGACATCAAGCAGCACAATGTCATAATTGTTGGCCTTGATAAGTTCAAGTGCCTCCCTGCCGTCGTAGGCGCAGGATACCTCCATTCCATCCTGCTCCAAGCTGTATTTTATCCCCTTTACAATCAACTTCTCATCGTCAACCACCAATACCTTATCAGCCATTTTTTTCCCCTTTCCGTTACCCTCAAAATCACTTTATTTTCAATTTACACAAATATATTCTTTTATTTTTGAAAAAGCACTTTCCTTTATTCCGCTTACCTGCATGATATCCTCAATGCTGCCAAACCTGCCATAGCTGTCTCTGTAGTCTATGATTGCCTGCGCGCGCGATTTTCCTATGCCCGGAAGCGTCATCAAAAGTTCAAGACCTGCCTCGTTGATGTTGACAAGACCATTGCCCTGTACCGCGCCGTCCGCCTGACTTACGATATTTTCCGTAAAATCATACTCGTCATAGTCGGGCACATACAGTTTCTGACCGTCAAAAACATGTTCTGCCAAATTGAGTGCCTCGGCACAGCCGTCCTGCGTCACTCCGCCTGCCATGTCGATAAGCTCGTACACCCTCGCGCCCTCTGCCGCCTCATAGACACCCGGATTAACCACATTGCCGCACACATACACGAACACCGTTGCCTGTGTCTGCATGGTTACGTTGTCAACTCCGCCAACCGTCGACACGCCATCGATATCTGATGCACTTCCGTCCGCATCTTTGCCTGAAAAATCAGTCCCATATGCGGCACTGTCAGCGCTGTTTTCTATCGTATATAATGCACTCTTATCCGCAGTACATGAATATAAAAAACCGCATGACAAAAAAACGAGAACTCCCGCAGTGTAAGCAATAGCTTTATAGTATCTTTTTTTAATCATATTCTCTCCTTATGTCTGTCTCATAAGGTCCCTCTGATTCAGGAAAGATAGCCTGATATAGTTATTGTAACTAAAAAACCCGGTCATTGCAACCGGGTTTTTAATATTTATCGCGCAATTATGTGCCTTTATTGATTTACAGCTCCGCTTTCTTCAATCTGCCAATTCTGTATTAAATAATTTCTGACATTTGACAAAATCTGTACGTCTCCCGTCCCCTCCGCGATACGGTGCATCGTCACCTCAAGCAGTGCATAGAACTCATCGCTGTACATCAGTTTGAGCTTAGGAACCGATTTATCATAGGACTCGTAAATCCTGTTCAAATTCGCGTCCTCATTATCAATTTTTCTGCATGACGGCGTTCCCGACTGTATATATAACTCACCAACATTGGTATAAGTCAGAAACTTTGCAAAACTCTGCGCTACGGTTATGTTGCTTGAAAAAGGATTGACGGCGATGGCGGTTGTAACCGACAACGGCGCACTCTTAATCTGCGAACTCATATCAGGAAAAGGCGCCGTACCTACGCTCAAGCCCTCCTGAGCCTTCGCTCTTGTGTACATCTCCATATCTCCGATTGTAAACACAACCGAACCCTTCTCAAACTCATTGATGCAGGAATAATAGTCGACATTGTTTATATCAATGTAGAAGTATTCTATCAACTGCTTATACAGCTCCGTCGCCTGCGTAAGCTCCTGTGTCAGCTCAAATACACTTGTTCTGTCATCTCCGCTCCTGCCTCCAATGTCAAGGTAAGCCCCAAGATACCCGTAATTATAAAATATGTCCTGCAAATCACAGGTAAACACCGAACTTATACTGCTCCCCGCAGGAACCTCCATATTCTCGGCAAAAAGCTTGACATCGTCAAAGGTCGCTATGTCCACGTCCTGCACAAATTCCGCATTATAGATAAGGAAGCTCGTATCGTAGCTTAAAGGATACGCTATCAGCATGCCATTGTAGGTACAGGCATCAAGCGCAGTCTGACTATAGTTATATATATTATATATATCCGTCAGTCTGTTCTCCGCCGCTATACCCGCAAGTCTCACCTGTTCAAGCTTGTCATTGTCAATCATATAGAGATCAACCGTGTCAGGCTTAATCGCCTCCGCCGTCAGCGTGTCGACATAGTCAGCCTCCGGTACATATTCCAGCTTGATGTGGACATTCCTGTTCGCAGTCTCATACTCTGCCGCACAGTACTTAAGATACGCAGCAAAAGCCTCGTCGCTGTACCACAGCCTGATATTTACCGGGTCATCTGCCACAACCGTCTCGGAAACGCTTTCCTCATCTGAGGTCGTCTCATCATCAACATACTGTATTCTGCACCCTGAAAGCCCCGTCATGGCAAGCATGGCGGCAAGTGCCCCTGCACATATTTTTTTTGCTAAAGAACCAAATTTCATATATAAACTAAAACCTTTCATTATTTATAGCCAACACACCGTTGTTTCAGACGCAGTGCTCCCGGCTTAATAATGAGGCGGTCTTATACACATTTTTCAAGAATGTCAATCATCTCGTCTACATTCTGCTTCGTTATTATAAGCGGCGGTACAAATCTGAGTGTGTTAAGTCCCGCACTTATAACGATAAGTCCATGCTCTCTTGCCGCTTTCACGACATTTCCTACAGGAAGCTCGTCCGCAAACTGCACGCCGCACATAAGTCCAAGACCTCTTACCGCCTTGACACAATCATGCCTGTTGGCAAATGCCCTAAGCTTCTCCATAAGATAAGGTGCCACCTCATTCACATGTCCTATGATATCATTTTTCTCGAATAAGTCAAATACCTTTGAGGCTGCTGCCGTGGCAAGCGGGTTGCCGCCGTAGGTCGTGCCGTGGTCGCCCGGAACCAAAACCTTGTCACATTTCTCATTCGCAACGAAGGCTCCCACAGGTATACCGCAGCCAAGCGCCTTTGCAACCGTCACCACATCAGGCTTGACACCGTACTGCTGGTATGCGAACATCGAACCTGTGCGCCCCATGCCGCACTGTATCTCATCGAGAATGAGGAGCATATCGTTCTCATCGCAGAGCTTTCTGAGTCCCTCCAAAAATTCCTTTTCGGCAGGGAATATTCCGCCCTCACCCTGAACCGTCTCGCATATTATCGCGCAGGTCTTATCATTTACAAGCGCCTTAACGCTGTCCAGATTATTGTACTCGGCGAAGCGTATTCCCGGGATAAGCGGTCCGAACGCCTCTCTGTAATGTGCATTTCCCGTGACGGAGAGCGCTCCCATGCTTCTTCCGTGGAAGGAATGTTCCATGGCGATAATATCATGGTCGGTGCTGTTGTCGCGAAGGTAAGCGTACTTCTTTGCAAGCTTTAACGCTCCCTCAATCGCCTCTGTTCCGCTGTTGGTAAAGAATGCCTTGCTAAGTCCCGTCGCCTTAACCAGCTTTTCTGCCGCGTCGGCGAGCGGTTCACTGTAGTAGAGATTTGAAATGTGCACAATCTTATCGACCTGTGCCTTGACCGCATCATTGTAATCCTGATAATTATACCCAAGTGCGTACACCGCTATACCTGCGGCAAAATCGAGATATTTGTTCCCCTCCACATCATACAGATACACTCCGTCGCCGTGGTCAAGCACTAAATCAGCCCTGTTGTAGGTGTGGATAAGATTTTCCTCTGCTTTATTAATTATAGTATTAGTTTTTGTCTCCATCATAAAACCTCTCTGCATCTCTGTCTATAATAGCCGTTCCAATACCCTTGTTGGTGAAAATCTCGAGGAGCAGGCAGTGCGGAATACGTCCGTCCATGATATGCACCCTCGAAACACCGTTCTCAATGGCATCTATACAGTTGTTAAGCTTAGGTAACATTCCTCCGCCTATGTTGCCGTTTCCGATAAGCTCCTCAGCCTCGGTAAGACTGAGCTCCGAAATCAGCGTCTCAGGGTCGTCGGCAACCTTTCTGACTCCCTCAATATCTGTTAAAAATGCAAGCTTCTCAGCCTTTACCGCCTTGGCGATGGCACATGCCGCATCATCAGCATTGATGTTGTATGTATTGTAGTCATCGTCTATTCCTATAGGACATATAATCGGTATAAAATCATTCTCGAGAAGAGTGTTAATAAGTGACGGATCAACCTTCGTCACCTCGCCGACAAAACCGATGTCCTGTCCGCCCGATAGCTTCTTGGTGACATGAATCGTCGCTCCGTCCTTGCCGCTTATTCCGGCAGCCTTGACGCCGAGCTGCTCTACCAGATTTACAAGGCTCTTGTTGACCCTGTTTAAAACCATCTCGGCAATCTCCATCGTCGGCTCGTCCGTAACCCTGAGTCCGTTCACAAATCTCGGTTCCATTCCCGACTTCGCAACCCAGCGGCTTATCTCCTTGCCGCCGCCGTGAACGATAATCGGCTTAAAGCCTACGAGCTTTAAAAGTACAACATCCTCGATAACCTTCCTTTTAAGCTCCTCATCGACCATCGCACTTCCGCCGTACTTCACCACTATAATCTTGCGGTTGAATTTCTGAATATAAGGCAGTGCCTCTATCAGGACATTGGCCTTCGCCATCTCATTGTCATAGTTACGCATCATTTTTTCCTCCTTAGCTTCTGTAATCGGCATTGATTGAGACATACTCATGTGTGAGGTCACAGCCGTAAGCCGTCGCCGACTCGGTTCCCTGCTTCACGTCGGCGATCGCGATTACATGCTCCTTAGAGAGTATCTCCGTCGCCTTCTCCTCGCTGTAGTCGGTCGCCTTGCCGTCCTCGACAATCTTTAACTCGCCCGCCTCGCTCTTAAACCATATATCAACCTTCTCCGGGTCGAAATCCACTCCCGAATATCCCATCGCGCAGAGTATTCTTCCCCAGTTCGCATCGTGTCCGTAGATTGCCGCCTTGGTAAGATTGGAGGTGATTACCGACTTTGCGAGTACCTTGGCGTCCGCCTTGGTCTTTACGTTCTTCATCTGAACCTCAAAAAGGCAGGTAGCACCCTCGCCGTCCCCGGCAATCTTCTTTGAAAGCTCACATAAAATATAGAAGAGTGCGTCGTAAAACTCCTTATAGCCCGCGCTGTTCTCGTCCTCAATCTTCTTATTTCCAGCCATGCCGTTTGCAAGCAGGAGCACTGAGTCATTCGTCGACGTGTCGCCGTCAACCGATATCATATTGAAGGTGTCATCGACTATCGCGCGTACCATCTTCTGCAAAAGTTTCTCATCGACAGCCGCATCTGAGGTGATAAAACACAGCATCGTCGCCATGTTAGGGTGTATCATTCCCGAACCTTTGCACATTCCACCGATATGTACCGGGACGCCGTCAATCTCCACCTCAACGGCAACCTGCTTAGACTTCGTATCCGTCGTCATAATCGCCTCAGCGGCAAGCGTCGCGTCCGCCGCAGTCGCTCCGAGCTTCTTAGGAAGCAGTTCAATTCCCTTTCCGATAATATCCATAGGAAGCTGCTTTCCGATAACGCCCGTACTCGCAACCAGAACCGCATCCTCTCTTATTCCAAGCTGCGCTGCGGTCTTTGCCGCCATCTCACGGCATTTTTCGTAGCCCTCCTCGCCTGTACAAGCATTGGCGATTCCGCTGTTTACAACGATAGCCTGTGCGCTCTCGGACTCAAACACGACCTTCTTATCCCACTTTACCGGAGCCGCACACACTCTGTTGGTAGTAAATGTTCCCGCCTTGACACAAGACACCTCGGAAAAAACCAGCGCCATATCCTTCTTCACATTATTCTTAATCCCTGCATTAAGACCTGTAGCCTTAAATCCCTTTGCGGCACAGACGCCGCCATCTATATACTTCATGTCTATATCCTCCTAACCATTAAATGATTTCATACATAAGAACACGTCCGGTATCAATCTATTTTATGGGAACATCGGCGCCCCCATAAGCCCTTCTTTCTCATCAAATCCGAACATTATGTTCATGTTCTGCACTGCCTGACCTGCCGCGCCCTTCACGAGATTGTCTATCGCTCCCATGATTATGACACGTCCCGTTCTAGGCTCAATCTTGTAATTGATGTCCACAAAATTGCTTCCCTCAACCCAGCGCGTCTCAGGGCACACATCCTTATCAAGAAGTCGTATAAAATATTCATTGGCATAGTGCTTCTCGTAAGCTGCGCGTATCATCTCGTCGGTCACACCGTCCTTCAGGTCTGCATACGCTGTCACCAGTATTCCCCTGTTCATAGGAACAAGATGCGGTGTGAAGATAAGCTTCACGTCCTCGCCTGCCGCATAGGAGAGCTGCTCCTCAATCTCAGGAGTGTGTCTGTGTGTTCCGACTCCGTAAGCCTTGATGCTCTCATTGACCTCGCAGTAAAGGTTCGCCACCTTTGCACCCCTTCCCGCACCGGAGGTACCCGATTTCGCATCGATAATGATTGACTGCGGCTTTATAAGCCCCTCCTTCACAAGCGGATAAATCGAGAGTATCGAGCAGGTCGTATAGCAGCCCGGATTGGCAAGTATTCTCGTGTTCTTAATTTTTTCCCTGTTGAGCTCGCACAGACCGTAAACAGCCTCATCTATGTACTGCGGCGCAGCGTGCTCAAGCTTGTACCACTCTTCATAGACCTTCACGTCCTTGAGCCTGAAATCCGCACTCAAATCGATTATCTTTACCTTAGATAAAATGTCATCATTCACAAGTGAAGCGCAAAGCCCCTGTGGTGTCGCCGTAAATATGACATCTACCTGTGATGCCAGCTCCTCCATGTTATCATCCTTACACACATCGTCAACCAGCTTGAACATATTCTGGTAAACCTGCGAATACTTCTTATCTATATAGCTCCTTGAGCCATACCATACAATCTCCACGTCCTTGTGTCCGAGTAAGAGCCTCACAAGCTCATTGCCCGCATAGCCTGTAGAACCGATAATACCAACCTTCACCATAGCGCACCCATCTCCTGTTTAGTCTGATGCAGAGTTAAAATCTCTGTTTGTTCTAATTTTATTATTCACGCCTTCAAAAGTCCATACCTAATTTTCAATTCCCATAATAACAATGATAGAAAATTTTCATGCTTTTGCCAGCCTGCTTGTTAATAAATATACATCATTAATGCATATTATGCAATAAAAAATTGAAAAAAACTGGATAAACTATTGCATAAAATGTATTTTTGATGTATATTTAACACAGTGTTTGACATTAAGCGCGGATAAACGCTAAGGATGCATACATAAGTAACCTAATCAGGAGGAATATTAATAATGAAAGACAAAGTTATTCTCGCGTATTCCGGCGGTCTTGATACCACCGCAATTATCCCTTGGCTCAAGGAGAACTATAATTATGACGTAGTCTGCTGCTGCATCGATGTAGGTCAGGAGAGTGAGCTCGACGGACTTGAGGAGAGAGCTAAGCTTTCCGGAGCTGAGAAATTATACATTCTCGACGTTGTTGACGAGTTCGTTGACGATTACATTATGCCTACAGTTATGGCTGACGCAGTGTACGAGCACAAGTACCTTCTCGGTACATCCTTTGCGCGCCCTCTCATCGCCAAGAAGCTTGTAGAGATTGCCCGCAAGGAGAACGCAGTTGCCATCTGCCACGGTGCAACAGGCAAGGGTAACGACCAGGTTCGTTTCGAGCTCTCAATCAAGGCTCTGGCACCTGATATCAAGATCATCGCTCCTTGGAGATGCAATGAGACCTGGAAGATGCAGTCACGTCAGGACGAGATAGATTACTGCAAGGCACACGGCATCGACCTTCCTTTCTCGGCTGACAACAGCTACAGCCGTGACCGCAACATCTGGCATATCAGCCATGAGGGACTTGAGCTCGAGGATCCTGCCAACGAGCCTAACTACGATCATCTCCTTGTACTCGGCGTAACTCCTGAGAAGGCTCCTGACGAGGCAGAGTATGTATCACTCACCTTTGAGAAGGGTCGTCCAGTCGCTATCAACGGCGAGAAGATGAAGGCTTCCGATATTTTAAGAAAGTTAAACAAGCTCGGCGGAAAGCACGGTATCGGTATCGTTGATATCGTTGAGAACCGTGTTGTCGGCATGAAGAGCCGTGGCGTATATGAGACTCCTGGCGGAACAATCCTCATGGCAGCCCATGAGCAGCTTGAGGAGCTTATCCTCGACCGTGACAGCCTCTCCTTCAAGAAGGGCATTTCAGAGAAGTTCGCCAACATCGTATACGAGGGAAAGTGGTTCACACCTCTTCGCGAGGCATGTCAGGCATTCGTTGAGTCCCTTGAGGAGAAGGTTACAGGTGAAGTTAAGATGAAGCTCTACAAGGGCAACATCATCAAGGCGGGCACAACAAGCCCTAACTCACTCTACAGCGAGACACTTGCAAGCTTCACAACAGGTGAACTCTATGACCACCATGATGCAGAAGGCTTCATCAACCTCTTCGGTCTTTCAATGAAGGTTCGTGCCATGTTAGAGGAGAAGAAGTAATGCAAACTATCGATATCGTTGTTCCATGCTATAACGAACAGGAGGTTATCGCAGCCTTCTATGAGGAGACCTCAAAGCATGTGGCAGCTATCAATAATTACTCTTTCAGATACATTTTTGTAAATGATGGGAGCAGGGACAACACCCTGCTCCTGCTAAAGGGACTTGCCGCAGACCATGATGATGTACGGTATGTCTCTTTTTCGCGTAATTTTGGTAAGGAAGCTGCTATGTTTGCCGGACTGAAAAACAGCACCGCGGACTATGTAATCGTAATGGACGCCGATTTACAGCATCCTCCTGCACTCTTTCCTAAGCTTATCGAGGGCATTGAGGAGGGACACGACTGCTGCGCCGCGTACAGAACCACCCGCACAGGCGAGCGAAAAATAAGAAGCTTCTTTTCACAGTCCTTCTACAAGCTTAACAACAAGCTGACCAACACAAAAATGCCTTACGGAGCCGTCGACTACCGCATCATGTCCAGACAGATGGTTGACAGCCTTGTCGCACTCCCTGAGAAGGAGCGTTTCTCCAAAGGTCTGTTCTGCTGGGTCGGCTTTGATACCAAGTGGATTCCTTATGAGAATGTCGAGAGAACACTCGGCACAACCAAGTGGAAGTTCTCGGGTCTTGTAAAATACGCCATGGACGCGATTGTGTCCTTCTCCGTCGCACCGCTTCGTATGCTGTCGGTTATCGGCGCGACCATCAGCACTCTCGCACTGCTATACGGCTTTTATCTTCTTATAAAGACCCTCGCCTTTGGAAAGGATCTTCCGGGCTATGCCTCGACAATAATAATACTGCTGTTTCTGGGCGGAATTATTGAACTTAGCATCGGCATTATCGGCGAATACCTCGCACGAATTTTCACCGAGGTAAAACAGCGCCCAATCTATATTGAAAAGGAAAGCAACCTTAATAAAGATAAGGATAAAAATAATTGTAATGAAAAATCTGATAAATAAAATAATAGAAAAATTTTTCACCCGTGAGGTCATAAGCTATCTCATTTTCGGTGTGCTGACAACGGTTGTAAACTTCGTGTTCTACTGGCTGTTCACCGATGTTTTAGGGATATATTATATCACCGCGAACGTGATTTCGTGGTTTTTTGCGGTAGCTTTTGCATATGTGACAAATAAACTTTTCGTGTTTGAGAGCAAAAGCTGGGAGCCTGTTCTCGTGCTAAAGGAAGTCTTGTCCTTCGGTGCCGCGAGAGTGCTTTCGCTCCTCTTTGAGACAGGCTTTTTAGCACTCACCGTTGAAATACTCGGTGTTCCAAAGCTTATCGCCAAGGTTATCGCCGCCGTATTCGTAGTCATAATCAACTACGTTGCGAGCAAATTATTTATTTTCAAAAAGAAAAAATAGGGGTTATGGTTATCATGAAATTCAAAGAAAAAATAAAATCGATACATCCGATGTATTATATTTCTTTTTTCCTTCCGCTGGTAATAATGATTGCGATATTCGCAGTCCGCGGAATTTATCCGTTCGGCGACAATGTGTATCTGCGCTCGGATATGTATCATCAGTATTGTCCGTTCTTCTCAGAATTGTGGGACAAAATCCGTAATGGCGGAAGTCTTTTTTATTCGTGGGAGATAGGACTTGGGTCTAATTTTACGGCTCTTTACGGCTACTATCTCTCAAGCCCGCTCAACTGGTTCATCGGCTTTTTTCCACACAACTATATCATCGAGCTGATGAACATAATCATTCTCATAAAGCTTTCACTCGCATCGACTACCTTTACCTATTATATTGCAAAGCGCTTTAAGGTACGCAGTATAACGGTATCCATTTTCGGTATGTTCTATGCGCTCTCGGGCTTCACAGCCGCATTCAGTTGGAACCTGATGTGGTTTGACTGTGTGCTCTTACTCCCTCTCGTGCTCCTCGGACTTGAGAGGCTCATAAATGAGGATAAGGGTATACTCTACACGGTGACGCTCGGACTTACAATACTCTCTAACTATTACATAGCGATTATGGTATGTATCAGTATTGTATTTTATTTTCTTGTGCTGCTTGTCACAATGCCCGTACCTGAAAAGAAGTCTGTTTACCTTCAGAAAATCGGTTATTTCACACTCTTTTCGCTGCTCGCAGGTGCCTTGTCAGCCGCCATACTTCTGCCTGAGCTGTACGCTCTCGGTCTCACCGCCTCGAGCGACATAAGCTTCCCAAAGACGCTCACACAATACTTTTCCGTTGTGACCGTTCTCAACAGGCAGCTTGCCAACACCGAAGTGTGCATAGGTCTTGAGCACCTCCCTAACATATACTGCGGTGTAGCCGTATTTTTGCTCTACCCGCTCTATATTTTTAATAAGAAAATAAGCCTTCGCGAGAAGATTGCAAAATCCTTGCTGCTTTTTGTATTCATCTTCGCGTTCAGCTTCAATATACCTAACTTTATATGGCACGGGTTTCACTACCCTAACTCGCTCCCTGCAAGACAGTCCTTCATATATGTGTTCATTCTGCTGACCATGTGTTTTGACGCATATAAGGACATGAAGGATTACACCGGCAGCCAGATTGCAAAAGCTTTCGGGCTTTTCCTGATTTATCTGCTCTGGCTCGACCACAGCGGCGGCGAGAATGACCCTGATTATGCCATACTGTTTGCGAATGCATTCTTCATGCTTCTGTATGTAATTGTAGCATTCCTCTACAAAAAAGACAAAATCAAGAAACCTTTTATAATATTCCTTCTGTTCTGCGTAAGCTGTATTGAATGTACCATGAACATGGAGGAGACCGGCTACAGCACGACAGGAAGAAGCGCTTATTTCAAGGACTACGAGTCAATACAGACGTTGACAGATGAACTGTCAGACTCCGACGACTCCTTCTACAGAATTGCCAAGGCCTTCGGCTACCGTTCAAAGAACGACGCTGCATGGCACAATTTTAACAGTGCGAGTGTATTCTCATCAACTGCTTACGCCGGTATAACCGACCTGTTCGGTTATCTCGGACTCGAACACTCAATGAACGCCTACGCAGATCACGGAGCAACTCCTCTGGTCTACTCGATGTTCGACATTAAATATATTTTGAGCAACAAATTGCTCTCCGACAATTACACGCTCGAGCTTGTCGATTCGGTTGACGATGAATACCTCTACAAGGCAAAATACACGCTTCCGCTCGCCTATATGGTAAGCTCCGATATTAATGATAACTGGAACTACACCTCAAGCAATCCTTTCTCCGTGCAGAATGATTTTGCGCTTGAGAACGCCGGAGTGAGTTCACTATTCACCGCCATCGATTTCACCGATAACGACAAGAGCGGAATATCAATAGATGTAGAGCAGGACGGATATGTCTATGTCTATGTCTCCAACAAGTCCGTCAAGACCGCAAAGGTCACAATAGGCGACAACACCGAGAATTTCGCCGGAATAAACCATGGCAGAATAATAGATCTTGGCTGGCAGACAGCAGGCACCCATATCCGCATTGCCGATAAGGACGGTGAGGAGTCACTTAACGCCATGGTATACACGATGGATTTGAATAAATTTATTGAAACCTACAATGCACTGAACAAACAGGGACTCAATGTTACCTCCTACACCGACACCACGATAACCGGCACGATAAACGTGCATGAAGCTGGAACTCTCATGTTCTCGATACCTTACGACCCTAGCTGGACACTCAAGGTAAACGGAGTAAAGACCGAGATAACCGAGATTGCCGAGGCACTCATCGGAGTCGAGCTCACACCGGGCGATTACACCATCGAGCTCTCCTTCACACCAAGAGGCTTCAAGCCCGGCATGCTCATAAGCAGCTCAGCCCTCTTAATACTCTTCATCGTATACTGCTTCTACCGCAAGGAAGCCGGAAAAGGGTTCCTTCCTTTCACAAAGCCGAAGCAGGTTGCAGCCGTTGCGGACAAGGGCAAGGCAGACACTACAGGCGTTACTGGTGATAATGATAATGCAGATACAGCGGATAATGGTAATGCTGCCAATGGAGCTGTCGATGATAATGCCGGCAAGACCGATGATGGAGAGAATGACGGCGATAAGACTGAGGCGGCTGGTGATGGAGCGACTGACGGCAATAAGCTTGAGGCGGTCGGTGATAGGGCGGCTGGTGGCAATGCCGTGGACTCCGATAATACCAATATCTAGCACTAAAGTTGACAATCATAATATCAAGACAACATTAACAATGCTCATGATACATGCATGTGACCATTAATTATGATATGACTATGATTGCAGAAGCTAGATTAATGTTAAAAACAACATTATTTTCTCATATCATTACTTTAAAGTCATTTACTCATATTAACACTAGTTTTAATGATACTATAACAGATATTTATATTACTAAAATAATATAACTAAACTATCACGTCAAAACAGGCTCACAAACCTAGCCGTGTATAACGTGCTGCATTTATGCATATCGCGACTTACGGACGAGGGCTTAGATGTTCTTAGAACTCTGCTCACACCTCAGCCGGGAGTCGGCATGGACGCCGACTCAGCTGCAACAGCCACGGAGGGCTGGTTTGCAGCGACGGCGTCACCTAAAAATAACCCTATCAGAGTTCTTAGAACATCTCGCCCCCGCCCGCCTGAGCCGATATGCACAAATGCAGCACATTATACACCCGCAACTAAAACAGCCTGTTTTGACTCACATTTTTTATCACACAATACACACTATGGAGGACACAACCATGAAGCTCTGGGGCGGACGTTTCACAAAGGAAACCAATCAGTTAGTAAACAATTTCAACGCATCTCTTCCCTTCGACAGAAGATTTTACAAGCAGGACATTGAGGGAAGCATCGCACATGTGACCATGCTTGCAAAACAGGGAATATTGTCAGACGATGACAAAGCTGCCATCATAGCAGGCCTCACCTCAATCCGTGACGACATCGACAGCGGTGCCTTACAGTTTGACGATGAGTCCGAGGATATTCACAGCTTTGTCGAGGCGGAGCTCATATCCCGCATCGGCGACGCCGGGAAGCGCCTTCACACCGGAAGAAGCCGCAACGACCAGGTTGCTCTCGACATGAGACTCTACACACGCGATGAACTCACACAGACCGATGAGCTTTTAAAAGGTCTTTTGAAGGTTATTTTAAGAATTATGAAGGAAAACATCGAGACGTATATGCCAGGCTTCACGCATCTACAGAAGGCTCAGCCTATCACAGTTGCACACCACTTCGGCGCATATTTTGAAATGTTTTCAAGAGACAGAGGACGCATAGCTGACATATACAGGAGAATGAACTACTGCCCTCTCGGAGCAGGCGCCCTCGCAGGAACCACATATCCGCTCGACCGCGAGTATACAGCATCACTCCTTGGCTTTGCCGGAGCGACAGCTAACAGCATCGACTCCGTATCCGACAGAGATTACTTAATCGAATTTTTGAGTGCCATGTCCACAATCATGATGCATTTAAGCCGTTTTTCCGAGGAAATCATCATCTGGAATTCCAACGAGTACCGCTTCATAGAGCTTGACGATGCCTACAGCACCGGAAGCTCAATAATGCCTCAGAAGAAAAACCCTGACATCGCCGAGCTCGTGCGCGGAAAGACAGGTCGTGTGTACGGCGCACTTATGTCCTTACTCACAACCATGAAGGGACTTCCGCTCGCCTACAACAAGGATATGCAGGAGGACAAGGAGCTCACCTTCGACGCAATCGACACCACAAAGGGCTGTATTCTTCTTTTCACAGGCATGCTCGACACAATGACCTTCAACAAGGAGGTTATGGAAAAGAGCGCAATGGCAGGCTTCACAAACGCCACCGACGCTGCCGATTACCTTGTAAATCACGGCGTTCCGTTCCGCGACGCACACGGCATAATCGGTCAGATAGTGCTCTACTGCATCGACAAGGGAATTTCCATCGACGAGATGAGTCTTGACGAATTAAAGGCTATCTGCCCTGTATTCGAAGCTGATATATACGATGCAATATCACTAAAGACCTGCGTTGAGAAGAGACTCACAAAAGGCGCCCCAAGCCCGGCTGCCATGAAGGAGGCTATTGCCAAGTACGAAGAGTATCTTGGTGAGTAAATCCGGCATTTCAAAAACGATGTGGGAATAAAACAAACGATGCAATAATGTATACGAAAGCAAAATAAAAACCATATCTTTGCATAAAATCCGGCAAAGATATGGTTTTTATTTTCAGATGAATTTCATATACACAACTACATTATACTATTACTTGGTAACTCCCGTATCTATCCAATTTTGTACCTGCTCTATTGAAGCATCCACTGCACTCGCAATATTCTCGATGGACATTCCCATCTTCGACAATGCTATAGAGGTTTTTCTCTGCGCCTGAGCCTGCCCTTCCTCACGTCCGATTTTGGCAGCCTCTCTTTTAGCCTCGTCTATGGTCTCCT
>CAMEEX010000039.1 GCA_945915235.1 uncultured Clostridia bacterium
CGATAAGACCCATCATCTCAACGTGAGCCGGAACTGATGAAGAACCTGCGAACTGAGCGTCAGAGTGCATACGTCCCATAGTATCTGTCATACCGTAGGAAGCAGGACCTGCTGCCATGTTGTCCGGGTGAAGTGTACGGCCTGTACCACCGCCTGAAGCAACTGAGAAGTACTTCTTGCCTGCCTCAAGTCTCTCCTTCTTGTAAGTACCTGCAACAGGATGCTGGAATCTTGTAGGGTTAGTTGAGTTACCTGTGATGGATACGTCAACATTCTCCTTCCACATGATTGCAACGCCCTCTGTTACGTCGTTAGCGCCGTAGCAGTTAACCTTAGCTCTTGGGCCGTTGGAGTAGGACTTACGGAATACTTCCTTAACCTCTCCTGTGTGGTAGTCCATCTCTGTCTCAACGTATGTAAAACCGTTAATTCTGGAGATGATCTGAGCTGCGTCCTTACCAAGTCCGTTAAGGATAACACGGAGTGGCTTCTGACGAACCTTGTTAGCATTGTTAGCGATACCGATAGCACCCTCAGCGGCAGCGAATGACTCGTGGCCTGCTAAGAAACAGAAGCAGTCTGTATCCTCCTCAAGTAACATCTTACCGAGGTTACCGTGACCAAGACCAACCTTTCTCTGGTCTGCAACAGAACCAGGAATACAGAAGGACTGTAAGCCCTCACCGATAGCAGCAGCAGCCTCTGAAGCCTTGCGTGCGTTCTTCTTAATAGCAATTGCGGCACCTACGATGTAAGCCCAGCAAGCGTTCTCGAAACAAATTGGCTGTACGCCCTTGATCATATTGTAAACATCAAGGCCGGCATCCTTAGTAATCTTCTCAGCTTCCTCGATAGAAGCGATTCCATAGCTATTTAAAACAGAATTGATCTTGTCAATTCTTCTTTCATATGATTCAAATAAAGCCATTATACTGTCCTCCTGATTATTCTACTCTTGGATCGATGATCTTTGCTGCATCAGCAACTCTTCCGTACTGACCCTTAGCCTTCTCCCAAGCTGTATTAGCGTCGTCACCCTTCTTGATGAAATCTGTCATCTTGCCAAGGCTTACGAACTGATAACCGATAATCTGACCCTCATCGTCAAGAGCGATTCCTGTTACATAGCCCTCTGCCATCTCAAGGTAACGAGGTCCCTTCTTAAGAGTACCGTACATTGTACCAACCTGTGAACGAAGACCCTTACCAAGATCCTCAAGTCCTGCTCCGATAGGAAGACCCTCCTCAGAGAATGCACTCTGTGTTCTTCCGTAGATAATCTGTAATGCGAGTTCTCTCATAGCTGTGTTGATAGCGTCACATACAAGGTCTGTGTTCATAGCCTCTAATACTGTAAGACCAGGTAAAATCTCGGCTGCCATAGCTGCTGAATGTGTCATACCTGAACATCCGATAGTCTCAACGAGAGCCTCCTGAATAATACCTTCCTTAACATTAAGAGTGAGCTTGCAGGCACCCTGCTGTGGTGCACACCAGCCTACACCGTGTGTAAGACCGGAAATATCTGTAACCTGCTTATTTCTTACCCATTTTCCTTCTGTAGGAACCGGCGCTGCGCCATGATGTACGCCCTGAGCGACTGTACACATCTTTTCTACTTCATGTGAATAAATCATTGTAAAACTCCTTTCAGAATCAGATTCCATTTGCGAAGCTGTCTGTGTGGCGTGTCTGGCACCACTCTCCGCAATTACCTATATTTTCTCATATTTCGACAAAAATTTCAAGAGTAAAGTTAGGTATCAGGAAAAATATTGTTTTTTATTTAACAATTATTACAAACCTCTTACTACGAAAGCCACCCTCAGCGCTCCGTCAGCCCTCACACAATACTCAGGATAAACAGGTGCGCCCCAGCTGTCGTCACCGCCGACACCGCGCGCAGCTCCGAGTATTCTCACATATGTGTAGCGCGTATCCGGCAAGTCATTTATCTTATATGCACTCTGAAGCTCATGCTGTGAACAAGGAAGAACCGTCATATCAAACGGCTTGTCCATTGCATCGACCCTTATGCCATGGCCGAACTCGTCAACGACCTTCACATAGCGGACATCGTGACGGTTGCCGCACTCCTGCGGGTCAAGATAAGGAGTTACATTGTCAGCCACCCTGCCCTTGTATATTCCGAGCTTTGCCCCGGCGCAGCGGTCATTGTAATTCTCCTCCGGTCCCCTGCCGTAGAACTCCATTCTGTCAAACATCTTGCCCATAGTCAGATTGATGCCGAAAACAGCCGGCTCGGGAAGTCCCTCTTTTCCGTTGAAGCTTCCCACACATTCGATGCTTCCGTCAGGCAGCATGCGGTAGGAGATTTCGCCGTCCGATACAGGATTTGTGTAAAAAGTGTAATGACAGATAATCCGCACAGCCGCAATATTCTTTGCAGACTCAGCTCCCTTAAGCCCTCTTCCGTATAGCTCGTCATTCTTGTCGAGAATGAACTCGTCAGGCGTGACCGTGCCGTCAATTTCTCTGCCGTCCCTCATTTCATATACGACCTTCACGCCGTCGCATCTTTGCATCTGGCTGACTCCCTGCCATACGGCGCTCGTGACAGGGAAACGGTTGCCCTTGTCATTGTCGGTTGCCGCGCGGAAAAATTCAAGCGTCGGAACCTTCTCTACAGTCTCAAGTTCCTTGACGCGAAGGGATATAAGTCCCCCCTCCTGACGAGAGAATATCGCATGCGTGTGTGCAGCCTTTACACCGATGCAGGTTGCGCCCATAATTATATCATCAAAAAATTTAACACCATCTTCCGATATATCAATCTGCCCCGTTACATCTTCCTTTTCATGTGCTGTAGCAGCTCTGCCTATATCAGATTTACTATCATTAAAAGCAATATTTTTACTGTCTATATCTTTGTTATCTATATTTCCATTTATTTCCGTGTCAATTTTAGCTCTACTATTTTTAACCACAACCGGCTCACTCTGCCCCCACGCAGCCACATGTCCGACATTCGCCCAAGGTCTGTAGCCCATGAGCACCGCGCGGCACTCCATGACATACTCGCCGTCTGCCTCCATTGAAGGGAAACTTACCGGAACGAACTCCTCGCCGCCTGCCGCGATGTCCCTCGCAAAGGTTCCTGCCCACACAGCCTTGCCGTCCTTTAACAGGCGCACCTCAAACATGTAGTCGTCCGTCGACTCAAAAAGGCTCTCATTGACGATGAGCACACCCTGATTTGTCAGGTGAAGCTTGATATTCTGGTAGAGATATTTGACCTCCTGCGCCTTTGGTGAGAGCTTCCTGTCCGCAAATACTATCCCATCTCCGCTAAAATAATAATCGCAAGGTCTCTCCTTGAAATCTCCGCCAACCTTGAACTCGAGACTTCCCGGTGTTATATTAGGAAGCTTCTCGTAGGTCTGCACACTGCCGTATCTGCCGATAACGTCCTCATCGATGAGCTTTCCGTCCCTCGTAAGTATCGCCTGGTCGGCAAAATCCCATATAAATCCGCCCTGATACTGCTCGTAATCGTACTCCAGCTTCGTGTATTTTTCCATGCCGCCGCAGGAATTTCCCATTGCATGCATATACTCGCAGCTTATGTAAGGCTTCTCCGGCTTCGTGTCGAGATATTCCCTTATCTCGGCAGGCTTTGCGTACATTCTGCTCTCCATGTCCGTTATGTCGGAGTAGCGCCTGTCATGCACACAGCCCTCGTAATGCACAAGTCTCTCAGGATTTCTCTCATGGAAAAATCTGCTCATGGCTAGAATGTCCTCGCCCGCATGCGACTCGTTTCCACAGGACCAGATGAGCACGCTCGGGTGGTTTTTGTCCCTTTCAAGCATCGACTTCGCCCTGTCAAGCACAGCCTCCTTCCACATCGGCTCGCTTCCAGGGGTGATATACGGCTTCTCATTTCCCGTATTGATGCACCAGCTTCCGTGTGTCTCGAGGTTAGTCTCGTCTATCAGATATATTCCGAACTCATCGCACAGCTCATACCAATAGCTCTGGTTCGGATAGTGGCAGGTTCTCACCGCGTTGATGTTGAGACTCTTTATAATTCTGATGTCCTCAAGCATCTCGTCCTTTTTGAGCGCTCTTCCGTTCACACAGGAGAACTCATGCCTGTTCACGCCCTTAAAGACGATTCTCTTTCCGTTGATGCACATGACACCGTTTTTCATCTCAAAACGCCTGAAGCCGATGCGCTGCGGAATATACTCGACAAGCTCGCCGTCCTCGTTGTACACGGATATATTGAGAAGATACAAGTCCGGAACCTCCGCGCTCCATTTAAGCACCTCCGGCACCTGCGCCTTAAACTTCATGTGCTCCTTTACCGCAAGACCCATTCTCATAAGTACACTCTTACCAGCCTTGTCGACAAGCTCGAAGCCCACCGTCCCTGCCATATTTCCCTCGATATCGAGTTCACACTCAAGCCTGCCGGTAGCATAGTCGTCCTCAAGCTCCGCCTTGACAAAAATATCCCTCACATGCGTCTGTGGCACTGCATATATGTACACATCACGGAATATTCCCGAAAATCTGAAAAAGTCCTGATCCTCGAGCCAGCTTGCCGAGCTGTGCTTGTACACCTCAACCGCAAGCTTGTTTCCCTTCTCCTTTATAAACGGTGTTATGTCCCACTCCGAAGGTGTGAAGCTGTCCTCCGAATATCCCACGAACTGACCGTTTACCCACACATAGAATGCCTTCTCGACACCCTGAAAGGATATGTAGGTCTTTTTTCCGAGAAGTGCCTCATCGACATCGAAAAATGTGACATACGACCCCACCGGATTGTGCTTTACCGGTGCAAAAGGCGGGCGCAGATCCTCGTGTCCCTCCCAAGGGTACATTGTATTGATATACTGGCAGGTATCATAACCCGCAAGCTCGATATGCCCCGGAACTTTGATATCCGAAAAACCGCTTATATCATAGTTCTCCTCGCAAAAATTTTTCTGCCTCTTCTCAGGCACATCAGCATACGAAAACTTCCAGGTTCCGTTAAGACTCTGTCTAAGCAGCATATCAAGCCCGTACTCCGTGACCTTCTCCTCATAAAAAGAGTGATCCGAGTGAGCATTCTCCCTGTTCACCTTAAAGACCTCAGGATTTGCAATCCAGCTCTCATCTGCATTTATAACTCTCTCCATAGCGTAATCTCCATTTTTCATAAAAATCTTACAGCTAATTCTATCATTATGTAAAATACTATGCAAATAAAATTTTCACCTTATTTATCCTGCTAGAACAGAAACCTCGCCCAATAAAACAGCGTCTTTATGATATTTTTTCTCACCTTTCTCGTAGTCGTTATCTCCTGAGGCACGACATTGTACGGATTGTCGTAGCTGCCATCAGGCAGTGCGGTAACCGCCGACTTCTCATACCCGGACATAATATCACGAAGCTGTGCGTTAAGCTCATCACTCTTGATTACCAGCATAAGCTCCGTGTCGAGGTACGCACTCCTCATGTCCATGTTGAACGAGCCGACCACTGATATGTCATCGTCAATCACCAGACTCTTTCCGTGGTAGGACACTCCGCCCTCGTACTCTAAGAGGCTTATGCCTGTGGCAAGCATCTTATCCCTGTTTTTCTCCAAGTCTGCCGCACCGAAGCTGTTTCCGTTGTTCGCTACGGAGTTAGTCATAACAGAAACCTCTTTTCCCGATGCCGCACCTGCGAGTGTATCATACATCATATCATTACAGATTATGTATGGTGTGTGAAGCTTGACCGAAGTCTTGGCACTGCTCACAAGGCTCATAAGCTTATGCCACACGACAGGCTCCTTCACACCTGCATTTACCGGATTGGAGAGAAGCGCGATGCCCTCGACAGGAAAAGTATTCTCCTCGTAGGAATAATCGCATGAAAGCTCCGCGTGCTCATCACAGTATTTTTTGTAATCCTCAGCTATACGCTCAGCGGCGCGCTTCACGCAGTACCTGTCCGCAATATGTTTTCCCGAAGCGAACCGGCTGCACTCCCCGCTGTTTTTTACCGTCTCATAGTAAGCAAGAATGTCGTTGACCGACGCGCTTTCCTGCTCCGCTGCCGGTTCACTCCTCCACACGAGCACATCTCTGTCATAATTTTTGTAATCGCTGTAGTCGCCGAGAAAATAGTTGAACGTGTTCCTTCCGCCGAGCATATAAATCTTTCTGTCGACAACGAGATATTTGTCGTGCATTCTCGCCATGCCCTTGTACATGGTAAACGGATTTATCTCGTTGTACATCATCAAGGTCACATTCTCCCTGGCTGACAGCGCGTAAAAGTAAGGGTTCCACTTCATATGCAGAACTCCGTCGAAGCCGTCCACGACAACCTCAACCTTCACGCCCCTGTCGGCAGCTTCGCACAGAGCCCCGAGCATTACCCTTCCGCTCTCGTCAGACATAAAATCGAAAGTGGAGAGAACTATCTCCGACTGTGCGTTCTGTATCATTCTGACCCTGTTTAAAAGAGCATCGGAGTTATCCTCCACGATGACCGCCCTCTCCGAGCCGCCCGTGTTCCATATAGCAACCTGACCGTCACCGCTGTACGTTGGCTGCTTAGAGCTGCCTACAACCGCCACGGTAAGATTGATAACCACATACACAAGAACGAAGCCGAGAATTGCCGTCACCGGCTTCCACATCTTGATTTTTCCGCTTGTGACAGGCTTATTCATAAGCACGCGCACATAGTACACGATGTAGCACGCAAACGAAAAGACATTCATGATTATGCATATTGAAATAATAAGCCCCGCCGCAAAATATGAGAGGTCAACGACCAACAGCAGAATGAACATCGCCCCGTACAGCACCGCCGTGCAGAGCTTTCCGTACCATCTCGCTCCGTCCATCATGCTTCCCTTTTTTAACATGATGGCTCCCATAATTCCCATGAACATTTCCTTCACGACAAAGAGTATCACAAGATACCTCATCGTAGGATAGCGGAAGGACAGGCTTATAAACACTGCCGCCTGCGTCAGCTTATCCGCCACTGGGTCGAGCACCTTGCCCCACTCCGTTATCATGTTAAAATGTCTCGCAATCTTCCCGTCAAAGCAGTCCGTAAGTCCCGAAATTCCGAGAATAACTGCCGCCGCAATATAGTCCGACCTGCTGTCAGCCCCTATATACACCGCCATAAATATAGGAATGAGTATTATACGAAAATATCCCATAATATTAGGGATTGTGAACAAATCCTTCCTGCTGTTAATCAGACGTTTCATATTTAATCTCCATTCTACTTTTCAAAACAAATGCATACCTCTACATTTTATCCCTCAAACTGGCTGTTGTAAAGCTGTGCGTAGAAACCATTCCGGGCAAGAAGCTCCCTGTGATTTCCCTGTTCTATGATATCGCCGTCCTTCATAACTAAAATGACATCTGCGTCCCTTATGGTTGAAAGTCTGTGGGCAATGACAAAGCTTGTTCTGCCCTTCATAAGGTTCGCCATAGCGTCCTGAATGTGCTGCTCGGTTCTCGTATCCACGGAGCTTGTCGCCTCGTCCAGAATCATTATCCTGTTGTCGGCAAGGATAGCTCTCGCGATTGTGAGAAGCTGCTTCTGTCCCTGGGATACATTGCTCGCCTCCTCGTTGAGCTCCATATCATAGCCGCCCGGAAGCGTCCTGATAAAGTGGTCTGCGTTGGCTGCCTTAGCCGCCGCGATGACCTCCTCGTCAGTCGCATCGAGACGTCCGTACCTGATGTTTTCCATGATTGTTCCCTTGAACAGCCAGGTATCCTGTAGCACCATTCCGAATGCCTCGCGGAGATTTCTTCTCTCGAAATCCTTCACATTCTCGCCGTCAACCTTTATGCAGCCCGAATTGACATCATAAAAGCGCATGAGAAGTTTGACCATGGTAGTCTTTCCTGCTCCCGTAGGTCCTACGATTGCCACCATACTTCCCGGCTGTACATGACAGGTGAAATCATGGATGACAGGCTTTTCAGGGTCATAGCCGAACTTTACATGCTCGAAGTCGACCTCGCCCCTGATATCGGCAAGCTCAATCGGATTTTCGGTAACAGGCTCCTCTTCCTCGTCGAGGAACTCAAAAATTCTCTCGGCAGCGGCAGCCATCGACTGTAACATGTTAAACACCTGTGCAATCTGGGTTATAGGCTGTGTAAAGCTCTTGACATACTGGATAAACGCCTGGATATCACCGACAGTGATTGAACCCGCAACAGCGAGCATGCTTCCCGTAACGGCAACCGCAACATATCCTAAGTTTCCCACAAATGTCATTATCGGCTGCATGAGTCCCGATAAGAACTGCGACTTCCACGCAGACGAGTAGAGCTTTGCATTCGTCTCCTGAAAATCATTATTTACCTTTTCCTCGCGGTTAAACGCCTTGATTATGGTGTGTCCGCTGTAGGACTCCTCTATTGTTCCGTTGATGTCTCCTAAGTACTCCTGCTGTGCCTTGAAGTACTTCTGTGAATGTTTTACGACAACACTTATCAAAAATGCCGATATAGGAAGGATAACAAGCGCGATAAGCGTCATAAGAGGGCTTATCGTCATCATCATTATGAACACACCTATGAGTGTCGTCACCGAGGTGATGAGCGTAGTGATGCTCTGGTTAAGGCTCATTCCGAAAGTATCGACATCATTGGTTATTCTTGAGAGCACCTCACCAACCGTCTTAGACTCGAAGTACGCGAGCGGCATTCTGTTAATCTTCTCCGAGATTTCCTTTCTCATTCTGAAGCTTAACTTCTGCGATATTCCACTCATTATAAAGCCCTGTATGAATGAGAACAGCGCGCTGACACAGTACAATCCGAGAAGTATCAGCAAAATCACGCCTATCTTGTGGAAATCAATGCCTGCCCCGCCTGACACCTTGGATACGAGACCGTTAAATATCTCCGTCGTGGCTTTTGACAGCACCTTAGGGCCGACTATGTTAAACACGGTTCCGGCTACGGCACATATCATAACGAGAACTATAGCAATCTTGTATCTTCCGATATAGGACAGTATCTTTCTCGTCGTACCCTTAAAGTCCTTCGCCTTCTCGCCCGGCATCATGCCTCTGCCCGGTCCGCCCGGACCACGTCTGTTCATATTTCTGTTTTTTGAATATTCTCTATTTTCGCTCATCTTTTACGCCTCCTCTCCTGCAAGCTCCGCCTCGGAAAGCTGGGATTTTGCAATTTCAAGATATTCAGGACAGTTATTTAAGAGCTCCTTATGTGTTCCCATTCCCGCAACCCTGCCTTCGTTAAGAAGTATAATCTGGTCTGCGTTCATAATGGTTGAAATTCTCTGTGCAACTATAATTACGGAAGCGTCCTTGGTTCTTGCCGAAAGTGCCTTTCTAAGTGCAGCGTCGGTCTTGAAATCAAGTGCTGAGAAGCTGTCATCAAACACATACACCTTCGGCTTTACAGCTATCGCTCTCGCGATTGAGAGACGCTGCTTCTGACCGCCGGACACGTTGGTTCCGCCCTGCGCGATGGAGTCCTCATAAGCGTCCTTCTTGCTCTCGATAAACTCTGTCGCCTGAGCTATGGCTGCCGCCTCCTTCATATCCTCATCTGTCACAAAATCTCCGCCGTACTTGATGTTGCTCTCGATTGTTCCCGAGAAGAGAACTCCCTTCTGAGGCACGAGACCTATATGGCTTCTGAGCTCCTTCTGCGACATATCGCGGATATCGATACCGTCGAGAGTTATGCTTCCCTCTGTGACATCATAAAATCTGTCCAGAAGATTTACCACAGTAGATTTTCCGCAGCCCGTGCTTCCTATAATCGCCGTGGTCTTTCCCGGCTCCGCCTTGAAGCTTAGGTTGGATATTGCATTCTCACTTCCGCCGTCAAATCTGAAGGATACATTCTTAAACTCCACAACGCCCTTGCAGTCGGCAAGCTTCTTATCCGCATCGGCAGCATCAGACTTATCCTTGATTGTCTCCTCTGTGTTTAAAACCTCCTCGATACGCTCGGCTGCAACGCCCGCTCTCGGGAGCATTACTGATATCATCGTAATCATGAGAAACGCCATGACGATCTGCATCGTATAGGTTATGAACGCCATCATGTCACCTACCTGCATGCGTCCGATATCTATTCCCTTCGCACCCATGAACACGATGAGTACCGTTATCGCGTTCATAATGAGCATCATCGCAGGCATCATTATCGACATTACACGGTTGGTGAAGAGCTGTGTTGACATGATGTCCTTGTTCGCCTTGTCAAATCTCTCCTCCTCATGTTTTTCCCTGCTGAACGCCCTAATTACCATCGTTCCTGTAAGTATCTCTCGTGATACTAAATTTACGCGGTCGACAAGGCTCTGCATCTTCTTAAACTTAGGCATAGCCACCACCATAAGCACAAGCACAAGTGAGAGCACCGCACCCACGGCAACGCCGATTATCCAGCCCATTCCGGTATCAGTTCCCATAACCTTTATGATACCGCCTATTCCTATGATAGGGGCATAGAGCACAATTCTAAGCATCATTACCGATACCTGCTGCACCTGCTGCACATCGTTGGTGCTTCGCGTTATGAGAGATGCCGTTGAAAACTTGTTTATGTCCGCATTTGAAAATCCAATGACCTTCGTAAAAAGCTTCTCCCTGAGGTCTCTTCCTATAGCCGCCGCCGTTCTCGCTCCGATAAAGCCAACTCCTATAGCCGCCGCAACCATGAGAAGTGTCATGGCAAGCATCTTAGCTCCCGTCACCAGAAGATAACTCCTCTGGATTGCATTAAGGTCATAGCCGAGAAGTGTGTACTCGCTCTTTACGAGCTCCACCGCCATCTGTGACTTCATGGACGAAGCCATATCGCCCATAGCTGCCTCGACCTGTCCTGTCACTGCCGACAGAGCCTCCTTTGTCACGAGCCCTGCCTTGTAGCCGTCAACCAAATCACCCACGCTGTACTGCCCCGATGTCTCAACCGAGTACACCATGCTCGCCGCCGTGAGCAGTGTGTCATTGAGCTTATCAAGCTCCTTCGACGACAGATTTTTTCTGACATACAACTCACCGTCCGCCTCGTAACATTCGTTCATGTACGAGATTTCATCTTCGCTCATAAAAAGCTTCAATGCCTCATACGTCTGTGCCGTGTACTTATCTGCCGCCGCGCCCTCAATACCGCTCTGCTGTATTCCAACATCGACGATATCGGAGGTATATGACGGAAGCGAGAGGTCACAAAACGCCTGAACAACCAGAAGCAGCAGTATCGCAAGCACCGCAAGCTTGTGGTCAGCCAGATACTTAATCAATTTTCCCATAATTTCCTCATTTCCCACAGTACATCATCTATAATATGCTGTTGCAGTCAAAAGTCTACAACTATTATATACTTAATGTACTTAATGAATTTTTGCTGTTTACAAGCAATAATGCCACCCACAAACACCTAAGTCAATGGACTTTATGAAAACTTAATATAACCTTTATAACATTTAATTATTAATACCGGGGCACAGAATAAGCGTATCCACGCAAAAAGGCCGCCGCGCGCAAACCCGCCGCGGCAGCCTCATCACTGCTGTTATTTCACACTATTCCGTCTTTCCGAAATCGTACACCTTGACCGAACCGCTCACCGCACTGGTTGTCACTCTCGCCATTGCGCTGCCGAACACGGCATGTCTGTCGGACTTTGAAAATCCAAAGTGAACAGTGTTTGAATCTTCCCCGTTGTTCCAGTCAACATGCTTATCCGTCATAAGCTTCATCGAGCCGCTCATTCCCGAACTCTTTATGTCTATTCCAATATCGGAGAGAAGCTTTATGACTATCGAACCGCTGACCGTGCTTACCTTGCCGTCACACGGCCCCGCTATCGAGAGTCTGACCGAGCCGCTCACCGTGTCGGCGCTGAAGCTTTCGCCGGCGACAACAGCCTTAATGCTTCCGCTTACGGAGCTTATGTCCTGCTTTTTTGCATAGAGCTGTGCAGCGACATTTACCGTGCCGCTGACCGTGTTAAGCTTCAGCTTCTCAGCATGCAGCTCATACTCTGTATTTATTGAACCGCTGACACTTGAAAGCTTCAAGCTGTCCGCTTCTATCTCACTCTGGACATTTATGCTGCCGCTGACCGTGGAAATATTGATTTTATCGAACTTATCCGGAACATTCACATAATATATCAGCGGCTTATTTCCTACATTATAAATAAATGAGAAGGTCTTATTCTTATTCTCCTGCTTAACCTTTAAAATTCCGTCCTCAATCGTCACGACAGGGCTCATGTACATTTTTTCTTTCTTGGTGAGCGGTCTTGAGAGCGTTATGGTCACTGCGTCCGTGTCCGCCTGAGTCAGCTCCACATGAGCTTCAACCACACTCATCTTGAGTCCCTTTATTCCGGTATAACTGCACACAACAAGAGGATTTGCCTCATCTGACTCAGATTCTCCATTCTCCGTAAAGCCTTCAATATCCTCAAACTGTGCTTCCCCGGCATTTCCCTCACTGTGCATATCCGCCGCCTCATCGGTCTCTTTTTCCTCATCGACGGTGTCACTGGTCTTATTCCCAATAGCCTCATTTATCGTATCTGAAATCACCTCGCTGAACCTGCTTATGGCTGAATCTGCACTCTTAGCCGCCTTGATTGCAGCCTTTCCCGCAGCTTTTCCCGCTTTACCTGCCATCTTTCCGGCTTCATTGACGAGCTTTCCTAAGTCACTCGCAAGCTTTCCTAAATCGTCCGTATAGTCAGCGTCTTTTTTGTCGGTATCCTCTTTGTCAGTATCCTCTTTAAATGAACTCTTCTTAAACTCCTCAGGTATATCCCTTATAAAATCCTCAACACTTCCTAACTCCTCGCACACCGACTCCTCGCTTCTGCCGTCGGCTGCCGCCTCATCGAAATGTCTCCTGTAATCCCCGATAATATCCAGTGCAAAGTCCTCGTCATAAGCCTTAAGTGCATTTGCAAGTTTTTCCATATATTCTGCTCTCGTCATGGTATTCTCCTCCCTCTCCTACTCATTTATAAACTTGTCGACAATCTTTATAAACTGCTGCCAGTCATTTTTCTGGCTGGTCAGGCTCTCTATTCCCTTATCCGTCAGGTGGTAATACTTCCTCGCCGGACCCGACTCCGACTCCACCAGATATGTCTCCACACATTCATCGTCCTTGAGCCTCTTAAGTATCAGATACAGCGTCCCCGGTGCGATGGACATCTCCTCAGACAAGCTCTCAGTTAGCTCATACCCATACTTGTCACCCCGATTTAACATCGAGAGAACACACAGCTCCAAAACACCCTTCTTCATCTGCGTATTCATGCAAACACTCCCTTCCTTATGAATAAAATATTCAGGCGGCTGCAAAAAACCATCATTGTCAAAACAGGCTTTACAGCGCCTCATTTATTTTGTAACCGTATGTATAATATCACAAGCTATTCTATATTGCAATATACTATTTGAAAAATAATAATTTATATTATTTAATATTTGTCAATGAAAAATGAGAAATTATGAAGGTGTTTACCGCTTAAGAGCTTGTTGGCATGAACCAAGCGGTAATATTCGCGTTAAATCAAAGAAAAAATAACAATAATTACCGCTCACGATTAACAACATTAATTTTAGGCGGTATTTTACAGCTAAAAACAGAGAAATCAAACATTATTTTACCGCCTCGATATGGCAATAGAACTGTCAGGCGGTCTTTCTTATAAAATTAAGAAAGATTTTTTTCTTTGCCGAAGCCTCCACCAGCCAAGAGGTCGCCTAAGCGACATAATAAAAGTCCACACGCACCCATACATGTGCATGTGGACTTTCAATAACAAAAAAGCCATTATTGCCTGTCTGCAAAAGCCAAAATAAAATATCCCTTTGGCGCTCGCATCTGCTATTTAAGCACTGCCTTCTTGAAGCTCTTCTTTCCTCTTCTCAATACAATTCCGTCGCCGAAATCATCTTTGGTGAACTTCGTGTCGAGTATCGCCTTCTCATCGTTGGCTGTAACGCCGCCCTGCTCAACATTGCGTCTTGCGTCGCCGCGGGACTGGCAGAGGCCTGCCTTCACAAGAAGTGTCTGTATATCGACAAAGCCGTCCCTGAAATCAGCGTCCTCAATCTCAACTGTAGGCATGTTGGAGGCATCGCCTGAGCCACCGAATATTGCAGATGCGCTTGCCTTTGCCTTTTCGGCTTCCTCCTCGCCGTGAACAAGCTTGGTGAGCTCGTATGCGAGAATTGTCTTTGCCTCGTTTAACTGGCTGCCCTCCCAGCTCTCCATCTTCTCAATCTCCTCAAGAGGGATAAAGGTGAGCATCTTGATGCACTTCATTACATCGGCATCGTCCACATTTCTCCAGTACTGGTAGAAGTCATAAGGAGATGTCTTGTTAGGGTCAAGCCATACTGCATTTCCGGCTGTTTTACCCATCTTCTTTCCGTTTGAGTCGGTCAGAAGTGTGATCGTCATAGCGTGAGCGTCCTTGCCAAGCTTACGGCGGATAAGCTCTGTTCCGCCGAGCATGTTGCTCCACTGGTCATCGCCGCCGAACTCCATGTTGCAGCCGTACTTCTGGTATAACATATAGAAATCGTAGCTCTGCATTATCATGTAGTTGAACTCTAAGAAGGAAAGACCCTTCTCCATTCTCTGCTTGTAGCACTCGGCGCGGAGCATATTGTTTACGCTGAAGCACGCTCCTACCTCTCTTAACAGCTCAACATAGTTGAGGTTTAAAAGCCAGTCGGCATTGTTTACCATGAGGGCTTTTCCATCGCTAAAGTCGATGAAGCGCTCCATCTGTCTCTTGAAACACTCAGCGTTGTGCTCGATATCCTCCTTCGTGAGCATCTTACGCATATCGGTTCTTCCCGAAGGGTCTCCGATCATGGTCGTACCACCGCCGATTAACGCGATTGGCTTGTTTCCCGCCATCTGTAAACGCTTCATAAGTGTGAGCGCCATGAAATGACCTGCCGTCAGGGAGTCAGCCGTACAGTCAAAGCCGATATAGAATGTAGCCTTTCCCTCGTTGATCATCTTGCTGATTTCCTCTTCGTTTGTCACCTGTGCGATAAGGCCTCTCGCCTTAAGCTCTTCATAAATACCCATTTTTTGTCCTTTCCGTGTTCAGCCGTCCGGGCAGCACACTCGCAAAATTATCCGCGCTGTCTGTAGAATAAAAAAATCCTTACAGCAGCGACCACTACTGTAAGGACGTGTATGAACGTGTTACCACCTTACTTCACACCGGACTCGCGTCCGATGCCTCATCAGGTACAGATTAAAAACCGATACCCCTGCACTATAACGGGTGCTGCCGTCACAGCCTACTAAAAAGATGCTTCATCTTCCATTCGGTGTGATGCTCCGGGACGTATTCGACAATCCGTTACCTGTGCGCCTCTCACCGGCCGGCAGCTCTCTGTAGGTTCTTAGAGTATCTACTTCTTCCCATCATTGCTTTTGTCTTGTATAACAATAAGCATATATTAATTAATTATTTAAAAAAAGTCAAGCTGAAATTTACCACGGATTGACCACCCGCTCAGGTTTTTCCCCTCTCTCAAGCCTTTTTAAGTTATACCAGAACATCTCATGGCACCTTCTGAACGCGCCTCCGGTTATCCCTCCGACATGCGGGCTGAATATCAGCTTATCCTTTACCTCCGCCGGAGCGGTAAGAAGCGGATTGTCAGGCTCAACAGGCTCTCCCTCAACCGTGTCGAGTCCGGCGCCCGCTATATGTCCCGATGCTATAGCCTCCACAAGCGCATGGGAGTCAACCAGATCTCCCCGTGCAGTGTTTACAACATAGGCGCCCTCCTTCATCTTTGCAAGAAATTCTGCATTTACCGTGTGGAAGGTCTCGGCATTGGAATTGAGGTATACGCTCACAATATCGCTCTGCTCTAAAATCTCCTCCCTATTCACATATGTGACATTAAGGCTTCTCTCAAGCTCCGTCTTTCTTGTTCTATTAGAATATATTACGCGGGTGCCGAAGCCTCTTAAAATCTTTGCCGAGGCCTGCGCTATATCCCCGAAGCCCAGAAGTCCGACGGTGCACTCGCCAAGCTCCCGCAGATCACCGGCAAGCATATGCCCCTCCTTCTCTTTAAGCTGTTTTCCTTCCCTGAATGCCCTGTCGCCGTTCATCACATCGCGGAGCAGCCCCAGCATAAGCAGAACCGACTGCTCAGCGACGGCTCTCGCATTCGCCGCCTTGCAGTTACATACATACACCCGTTTTTCCTTTGCCGCAGCAATATCAAAATAGTTGTACCCGACACCCTCCGAGTGAACCATTTTAAGCTTAGGCAGGGCATTTATCACCTTGCCGGACACCCTTGCCATGGCATCGGCGAGAATAACCTCCGCACCGGCTCCTCTTTCAATTATCTCATCATCTGAAGCCCCGGGCGAAATATATTTTATATCATATTTTTCCGCCTCCGCCCAGTCGGGTGCATACAGCTTAAGCCGCCCTTCACGGCCAATAACAAGTATATTCATATGTCTCAATCCTCCGTAACGCATGACAGCCCTCCCTCGACGAGTTTTAACGCTTCTATGGCAATGTTCCCGGCTATTTTCCCATAATCTTCTTAAGCGTCTCGATAAAGAGCCTGTTGTTCTCCATTGTGCTTACCGACACACGGCATATTCCCGGTGCGGATATCATTATTCCCGCCTCCATCATCTTAGCCCGCACAAGCTGTGCGTCGATGTGAGGGTCAAACAGAATGAAGTTCGTCTGGGAGTGATATACCTTGCAGCCCAATTTCTCCATCTCCGTCTCAAGGTAGGTCATTCCCTCGACAATCTTTTTCTTGACCTCCTTATAATACTGCTGATCGGCAAGCGCTGCAATAGCTCCAGCCTGGCCAGCCTTGCTTATCATCGCGCTCGGGCACTTTTCGATGGCTGCGATGAGTTCCGGCGCCGCGAGCGCATAGCCGACACGCACACCTGCCATTCCGTAATACTTTGAAAATGTCTTTAGAACTATAATCGGCTTATCCGGCATCTCCTTTATGAGCGGATACATGCTCTGGCAATCCTCCGCCGTCGCAAACTCAAGGTATGCCTCGTCCATCAGCACAATCACGTCATCGGGAACCTTCTTTATGAACTCGATGACCTTCTCCCTGCCAACATAGGTTCCTGTCGGGTTATTAGGGTTGCATACAACGATTATCTTTGTCCTCTTGGTTATCGCCTTATAAAGACCGTCGAGGTCATAGGTCTTATCCTCGTTTAACGGAACCACAACGGGAACTGCCTGCCGTATCTGTGCCATGTCTATAAATGCCGCAAAGGTCGGGCACATGAGCACCTCGTCACCCGGATTTAAAAACGCACAGCCTATCGTCTCGATGAGCGGGCTTGAGCCTGCCGATGCAGCCACGTTCGCGAAATCAAGACCATAGAAATCCGCAATGGCTTTCTTTAGCGCTCCCTTTCCGAAATCCCCGTAGAAGTTGGACTTTTCCGTCTCCTCCTTCATAATCTCAAGAGCCTTCGGTGACATTCCGTAAGGGTGCTCGTTAAATCCCATTCTTATAAGCTTTGAAAAATCCACATTTGCCGTCACATTGCTCGCCCTGCGGCTTGCCGGCTTCTTTGCTGCGCTCTCGCTCATTAACTTTTCAATGTTCATAAATTCAATCCTCCCTATTCTGTAAGACTCTTTTTTGATATATTGATTAACCTTTTTGCAGGTATCTCCTCGCCGTCCGTAAGCCTTGATAATCTTCTCATCTCATGTAAATACATAAACGATACCACTATAAGCGAGCAGCCGTCGGAGACAGAGTTGGCATAGAGAACACCTTTAAGTCCCATAAACTGCGGCATTATAAGCATCGCCGGAATAAGAAAAAGTCCATGTCTGGAAATTGACACAAAGGTCGCAATCTGCGGCTTTCCTATCGAGCTGAAATACATGCTCACAAGCATCTGGAAGCCCCCGAAAAGTGCGAACATCTTGCAGGCTCTCATCGCCATCGCCCCGTAGCTTATAAGAGCTTCATCTCCTTTTCCGAACAGGCTGCACACGAACTCAGGGGCGAGCATCATCGCCGACCATATGACTATCGCAAACACGCCCGCCATAGCCTGCGAGCAGAGCGACGCTTTCTTTACCCTCGAATAATTCTTTGCCCCGTAGTTATAGCTTATGAGCGGTGACACCGCCTGATTAATTCCCGATGTCATGGAGACGATGAAATTGTCAACCGTGTTCACGATGGCTACCGCCGATATGCACAGCTCACCACCTCCGATAAGTGAATACACCGGATCTAAATCTCCGTAATATTGAAGTGATTTGTTCAGAAGAATATTGGTAAACAACGACAACATCTGAAATATTGAGGGTGCAATTCCCATCTTGGCTATATAGAGCATCTGCTTTATGTCTACCACACCAAAGCCCGCCCACCTTAATGAGCTCTTTCCCGTCAGGAAGAACGCCGCGCTGAACGCTGCACCCATAAGCTGGCTCACTATCGTGGCGATGGCGGCACCCGCGACACCCATTTTAAATACGATTATCAGGAGTGCATCGAGCACTATGTTGAAGAACGCGCCCACGATATTTGCAAACATTGAGTACTTTGCCGCTCCCTCGGTTCTGATTATCGCCGCGAGCCCCTGGTTTAACATGTTAAAAACCTGACCGCAGGTCACAATCTTCAGATATATGACCGCATACCGGAAGGTTTCCGTCCCCTTCTTTGCGCCGCACACACCTACGAACGGCTCCGCAAATATAAAAAACAGCACGGACACTATAAGTGCCATTCCTATCGCCTGGATTATGATATTGGTAAAGAGCTTGTTTGCCTCCTCATAGTCCCTGCGCCCCATCGTGAGCGCTAAAAGCGACGTGCCTCCGACCGTTATGAACAGCGAAAGGGCTATTATCACATTGTTGAACGGCGACAGCACCGATATTCCTCCTAGTGCCGTGCGCCCAACAAAATTTCCGACAAATATCTGGTCGACCGTGCGGTAAAGATATGTAGTTAAGGTACCTAAAAGCCCCGGCACCGCCATCGATACAAGCAGCGGAAATATCGGTGCACTTCCCATTTTCAGTGTTCTCTCATTTACCGCCATCAGCATCAGCCCTTTCCGTTTATCACACTTGTCGGATGTCCTTCAATCCAGTTCCTAAGATTTTCTGCCGCTATCCTCACCGTTCTGTAGCGAGCCTCTGCCGGAGCCCATGCCATGTGTGGCGTGATAATCGCATTCGGACAGTCCATAAGCGGTATCCTGCCGGTAATCGGCTCATTGCACACGACATCAAGCCCCGCCGCATATATCTTTCCTGAGTTCAGCGCCTCGACTAAATCGTCCTCGACAATGATATCTCCTCTCGCGGTATTGATTAGAATTACACCGTCCTTCATTTTTGCAATGACGTTCTTATCAATCATTCCTCTGGTCTCGTCGGTCGACGGACAGTGTATCGATATTACATCTGCCCTGCCAAGAAGCTCATCAAGTGAAACCTGCTTGACAAAATCATACTCCGGACCCGTCTTTTTGTGGTGGTTGTAAGCTATAACCTTCATTCCGAAGCCTACTGCCATCTTAGCCATGCACAGCCCGATTGCCCCAAGTCCGATAATTCCTATTGTTTTCTCATACAGCTCAATCTGCCTTATCTGCCTTGGAAGATTTCTTCCCATCATCACATTTTTGTGCTCATCGCACGCCTCGCGGTACATATCGTTAAGTGCATCAATCCTGTGGCATATATTCATAAGAAGCGCCATCGCATACTGCGCTATGGTCACATTCCCGTATACGGTATTGGTAAATGTGACCCCGTTTCTTTTGGCGCACTCCGCATCAATTTTCCCGAAGCCGTGGGCTGTCGTCGCGATATACTTGAGCTTTTTGTGCCTGTCAAAAAATTCGTCCGTGTAGAACTCATCTTTTATCCACACACCGATGAGCGCATCAGCGTCCCCGGCTATCTCATCTATCTTCCCGTAGTCAAAATTTTCCCTCACGACAAGCTCATCAACCTGCGGTATTTTTCCAATCTCTTCTCTCCATAGTGCGACGAGCTCATCTCTTGACGGATACCCCGTCGTCTCACCCTGACACACAACAACTTTCATAGTGCTCTTACTCCTTTCGCCTCAACCCTACGCCTCGTTTATGCCCTGCATTGCGTCGTATCCGGTCTCGCCCGTTCTCACTCTCACGCAGTCCCTCACGTCATAGATAAATATTTTGCCGTCCCCGATATGTCCTGTGTAGAGAACCTTTCTCGCGGTCGATACAACCGTCTCGACAGGCACTTTCGCTACAATTATCTCGACCTTTACCTTAGGAAGAAGCTGGATATCGACCGGCACGCCTCTGTAGTACTCCGTTGCACCCTTCTGGATACCACAGCCGAGAACCTGTGTGACCGTCATGCCCGTGACACCTATATCATTCATGGCGTCCTTCAACTCCTCGAACTTGGACTGCTTTAATATGATGTCAATTCTCGTGAGCACGCCCTTTTTGTCGGCAACCCTGTAATCCGACGCGGCAGCAATAGGAATTGCCACATCGACAGGCACGTCCGTAGGCTTCTCAAGTCCGTCCACCTGTGCGAAAGCTCCTGTAAGCGAGTCGACCTGAACATTAGGAAGGAAATCCGCATAAGCATTTCCAAGCCCGTGCTCGTTTGTGTCAAGTCCCTCAATCTCCTCGCGCTTTGAAACGCGCAGCCCCACTGTCTTATCAACAATTTTAAAAAGGATAAAAGAAGTAATCACAACCCATATAATAACTGTCAGCACCCCGAGAAGCCGGACTCCGCAAAATCCAAATCCCTTTCCGTAGAACAAGCCCTCCGACTCCGACAAAAGACCTG
>CAMEEX010000040.1 GCA_945915235.1 uncultured Clostridia bacterium
AGGGGGTCAATGTAGTATCACCTACCTGGTACCAGCTCTCGGACAGCAGTGCGGGCTTCAATTCCTTCGCGCAGCAGGAATATGTAGATTACATACATGAGACAGGGCGCGAGATATGGCCGCTGTGGAGTGATTTTACCTCGGTGAGCGAGGAGAACGGCTGGAGCGAGTATGAGCTGTTTGCCGTGACGGAGAACAGAAGGGCGCTTATCGCAGCCATGATGAACGAGGTTAAGACCTACGGCTACGACGGAATTAATATTGATTTTGAGAAGGTCAGTTCCGACAACGGAATCCACTTCATACAGTTTCTGAGGGAGCTCTCGATTGAGTGCAGGAATGAGGGCGTGGTGCTGTCGGTTGACAACTATGTTCCGATGCCTCACTCGGCGCACTATGACCGCGCAGAGCAGGGAGTGATAGTGGACTACGTCATTGTGATGGGCTATGATGAGCATTACAACGGAAGTGAGGAGGCGGGAAGCGTCGCGTCCCTTGACTTTGTGAGGAGCGGAATAGAGAATACAACAGCCGTTGTTCCGGCTAAAAAGACCATAAATGCACTTCCTTTCTACACCAGAATGTGGGAGGAGTATGTAGATGAGAACGGGCAGAGGGTTCTCAACTCGAAGGCGTACACCATGAAGGGCGCGTATGCGAGGGTTGAGGAGCTAGGGCTTGTGGCTAACTGGAGCGATACCATGGGACAGTATGTGGCTGAGGGAGATGTCGATGGACACCACTACAGTGTATGGCTTGAGGACGCCGACTCGATAGAGGCTAAGATGAAGCTCGTGGCTGAGTACGGAATCGGCGGAGTATCGGCATGGAGCCTTGGCGGTGAGTTCCCGGAAGTGTGGGAGGTCATAGCAGAATATAATAAATAGCATTTAAGAGAATATTGAACAGGGAATATTTTACAACCCCGCGCATAGAATAGAAATAAGATTCTGTGTGCGGGGTTTTTTGTTATGAAAAAAGACGTACTTTCTCTTGTGATGGGACTCGTAATGATTTTTTCGCTGTGGCTGCTTATGAGACATTTTCTGTACGGCAATGATGTGGTTATCGATGCCGAGGCTGCCGGGACGGATATAGTGAATACGCAGGAGGAGAAAACGGCGTGCACCGTCGTGATTGACCCGGGGCACGGCGGCGTTGACCCGGGAATGTTGGGAGTGAACAACACGATTGAAAAGGAAATCAATCTTTCCGTTTCATATATATTGAAGGAGGAGCTTGAGGCGCAGGGAATGAAGGTGATTCTCACAAGAGAGACGGACGACGGGCTGTACACGGAGAACGACAGGAACAAGAAGATTGCGGACATGAAGAAGAGGTGCGAGATAATCACGCAGAGCAACGCGGATATAGTTGTCAGCATACACCAGAACAGCTTCAGCGACAGTGATGTGTCGGGGGCGCAGGTGTTCTATTATAAGCACTCTCAGAAGGGTATGCAGCTTGCACAGTGCATACAGGACAGCATGAAGGAGAATGTCGACCAAACGAATGAGAGAAAGATTAAGCCAAACGACAGCTACTACATGCTTATACATACGCCGTGCCCGACGGTCATTGTGGAGTGCGGTTTCATCACGAATTATGAGGAGGCAGAGCTTCTTGTGAGCGAGGACTACCAGAGGAAGGTTGCGGGGGCGATAGCGGCGGGCGTAAAAAACTATATCGAAGAAAATAAATAGTTTTTGTGGGTATAAATGTATTTAATGGAAAATAAGTGAAAGAATATGATAAAAGTATTCCGCCCTGTATATGGGGCGGACTGCGGAAAGGAATAAAAGTGGATATTTTATTTGCCGGAAACACCGCGGCGGTATCGGAGGGCTTTTACAATGCCATCGGCAGGGAGTACCGCTGTGTAGTGCTCAACAATGCTTTAGCGAAGGATAAATTGAAGAAGAAAAATATTATATTCTTTAGAAGCAGCGGGGACGAGGACACGGAGCATATTTTCAGGTCGTTTAATTTTGAGACTGTTGTTTTCTTCTCGCAGGCGCTTGACGGTGAGAAAAAGATATTCGATGAACTTGAGAAGCTGGAATACATACTGTATCTGTGCAGAAAGAGAAGTATCGGCAATTTTATCTATATAACGGGGAACAGGCTTCCGGACGATGCGGAGGACGGTGAGGCGAGCAGGGCGGTGCTTCTAAATGCCTGCGAACAGCTCTGCCGCAGGAGTGCGGAGAGCGAAAAGATAAACGTGCAGCTTTTAAGAATGCCGTATCTTTACCACACGGTCATAAAGACAAGCCATGTTGGGCGGTGGCTGGAAACGGTGCTCGACGGTAAAACGCTCGTGTTACCGGGGTATGAGGGCACGGAGACGGACTTTGTCAGGGAGGACGATCTCGCGCAGCTTCTAAACCGAATGTTCGACGATCCGTGGGAGGAGCCATATCTCGACACCAACGTGAGCGGCAGGAATAAGCTCACCTTCGGGGAGCTGGCAGCGATCTTTTCCGAGCTTGCAAAGTATCAGGACACATCAGCACAGGTCGTGTACAACGGAAAGGACGAGTGCACGCCGACCTACCAGAAGGACGACTGGGCGCGGCGCGAGTACGGCTGGATACCGAGGGCTGACATAAAGGAGGATTTGAGGGACGCGGCACAGAATTATATAAGGCTGAACCGCAAAAAAAAGAACAGGGCGCTTGCACATTTTATGTCCAACAGGCTTTTGAGGGTGACGGTTGAACAGCTTGTGCTCTTTGCGGCGGCGGAGGCGCTCAACTATGTGACGAGAAACAATATCATGTTCAATTTTTTGGATTTCAGGCTGGTGTACATCGCCATAATCGCCTGCATGAACGGTCTCGGTGCGGGCGCGGCAGCGGCGGTGTTTGCGAGTGCGGGCTACATTATATCGAACATGTCCGCGGTGTCGTGGCAGGTGCTTTTCTTCAACGTGCAGAACTGGCTGCCCTTTGCCTGCTATCTGCTGCTCGGGTGCGTGCTGGGCTACAACACCGACAAGGCGCAGGACGAGATAAAAAGCAGGGCGCAGGAGTATAAGCTTCTCGAGGAAAAATATGCCTTCCTGCATGAGCTTTACACGGAGGTGGCACAGGGGAAGGAGCGGTTTAACAACCAGATTATCGGCTATAAGGACAGCTTCGGAAAGATGTACTCGGTTGTTAAGAAGCTCAACACGACGCTGCCCGAGATGGTATTTTATGAGGCGGTCGATATATGCGAGGAGTTGCTCGGAAACTCACATATGGCAATCTACAGTATCCGGCCGGGCAGCCCGTTTGCACGACTCTATGTCTGCTCAAAGCGCTGTATCGACAGTGCCGGAAGGTCGCTTAAGATTACCGATTATCCGAAGCTGCTGTCGAGTCTTAAAAATAACGAGACTTTTGTCAACAGACAGGCGCTTGACGGCTATCCTGCATATGCGACCCCGATTAACAGGGACGGTGTGCTCGTGGGAATGATACTCATTATGGACGCCGATTACTCGCAGATGAATATTGAGTTCTCCAACAAACTCAGAATTATGTCTGATATGATACAGGACTCACTCGTGCGCGCCATGGAATTTTATGAGATGAACGGCGGCAGGGTGGAGAACACGAGAATACTTGATGCGGATAAGTTCGAGGAGATATTGAGCGTCAAGCGGCAGATGAGAAAGAAACAGTATCTCGACTATGTGCTGTTAAAAATTGTGAGTAACGGCAGCAGGGAAACTGCCGCGACGGCTGAGACGTCGCAGGGAATGCTGGCAGAGCTTGGAAAGCGGCTTGGCGTGCTAGTGCGTGAGAATGATGTGCTTGGGCTCGGAGAGGACGGCAGTCTGTACCTTCTGTTGTCGCAGACTGGCAGAAACGATATAAAGACGGTTGCCGGGAGGCTTCGCAAAAACGGCATAGTTTTTGAGGAGGTCAGCGAGTCCGAGTAAAAAGTGATGGAGATGAGAGGATATGGCAGTTATGGTTTTGCTGATATTACATGCAGCGTTTTGTGTGGGTGTATTTGTTCTGATACGGACGGGAAAGATAAGGACGCGTCATATGATTTTTCCTGCGGTTATATTGTTGCCCGTGTGCGGTTTTTTCCTGCTGCTTACAGATGAGCGGCAGACGGGTAAACAAAGAAAACTGAAAAATATAGAGGATTACGAGACTGTTGAGGGCGACGATGTATGGCAACGCGAGGTGAGGGCAGCCGGCGACGACGCGCTCACGGTGCCTCTCGAGGAGGCGATGACGGTAAATAACCCTGCGGTCAGCCGAAAGCTTATGATGAAGCTTCTGCACACCAACCCGGAGAAGTATATTGAGCTGCTAAAGAAGGTTACGCTGTCGGACGACGTCGAGCTTACGCACTATGCGACGACCTCGATGATGGAGATACAGAGCAGATACGAGGACAGAATAGGGAGACTGCTTGAGGAGGTGAAGGAAAATCCCGATGACACGGACGCCCTTGTCAGATGCAGAAATCAGTTGAGAGCCTACATCGACAGCGGACTCATATCGGATACCATACTCATGCAGTACAGGCAAAGGCTCGAGGAGGTGCTTGATGCGCTTTGCAGATTACAGCCGGGCGCGGCCAGATATGAGTTCGAGTATATAGAGAACAGCATCAGACTCGGAAGGACGGATAACATTGACATTGAGAAAAGGCTTGCCGTTTTGAGGGAGAAGCTCCCGCAGGACGCGAGGGTGTACCGCCTCTATGTCGAGTATTATTACTGTATGCATAACGGCGAGGGAATTGCATGGGCGTTAAAAAAGCTTAAGGAGCGCGGAATATATCTGGACAATGCAGGAAAACAGTGGCTGGCGGCATGGGAGACTGAAAAGGTATGAGGAGCAGAATTGTTGGGAAGGTGATGCTTCCCGTCGCCGCACTGTTCATTCTGAGTTTCCTTGTTTTTAGGGAGAGAGCCGGCATCGGGGTCGATGAGACGGACGCGGCGGTGAGAGGATGGGAGACAGTTTACACGGAGGGGATAGAGCAGAAGCCGGAGTGCCTTATTCTCACTTCGGACGAGGACATATGTGAGGTGTACCTCGACATGGTGGAGCTGGTGTGTACGGGTATGAAGGTGGGCTATGACATATACAGGGTCAATGAGGGCTTTGACGGGAGTGTTCTTGACGATTATGACACGGCGATAGTGATATTTCAGGACTGGACGGTGTTTGATGACAAGCTTATGCTGGTATTTTCATGGGTAAAAAACGGCGGACGGCTTCTTGCCGCGGTCACCCCTGAGGTAGACGCGCATTTTAATGCGGTCTCGGCGAAGTTCGGCATAGAGCTGACGGACGGCTACCCTGAAATTTACGGGCTTAAATTCAAGAATGGCTGCATGATAGGCGCCGACGAGGACGACATATTCTGGTATGACAGGCAGCAGGAGGAGGGAATTGTATCATCCCTGCAGGTTCAGCTAAAGAACGACTGCGAGGTGTATGTGACCTCCGAGGACGGGGCGGTTCCTATTTTATGGACGAACAATTACGGGGCGGGGCGGGTTGCCATGATAAATCAGGCAGTCACCGAGAAGTACCAGAGGGGGCTCATAAATCTCGCCTACAGCGCGCTCTATGATGCCTTTGTCTATCCGGTCATAAATGCGTCGGCATTCTATCTCGACGATTTTCCTTCTCCGATTCCGAACGGGAATGCTGAGTATATCAAGAGGGACTACGGCGTAGATGTGGCATCCTTTTACACCAACATATGGTGGACAAAGATGTTAGAGTGGGAGCAGAAATACGGGATAGTTCACACAGGGCTTATCATAGAGAACTACTCGGACGAGGTTGAGGCACCCTACGAGGGAAACAAAGCGACCTCGCGTTTCTTAAAATTCGGCAACATGCTCTTAAACAACGGCGGTGAGCTGGGTTTTCATGGCTACAACCATATGCCGCTGTGCTTAGAGGGTGTGGACGAGAACAAAAAATACGGTGAATACAGGCAGTGGAAATCGGAACAGGACATGGGGGCGGCGATACGGGAACTCAGGGCGTTTTCCGAGGAGCTTTTTCCCGATAACGAATTCTGTGTGTATGTTCCGCCGTCAAACATTCTCTCCGAGGAGGGAAGGAGAATTCTTCTCGAGACCGACCCGCAGATAAAGGTCATTGCGTCCACCTTTTTGAGGGACGCGCAGGGAATCGCCTATGAGCAGGAGTTTGTGGTCGAGGAGGACGGTGTAATAAGCACGCCGAGAATAACCTCGGGGTGCATCATAGACGACTACCAGATGCTTGTCGCGCTGTCGGAGCTCAATTTTCAGTTCGTGCAGTCACATTTTACGCACCCTGACGACACCATGGACGAGGACAGGGGAGCGGCGCTCGGCTGGAAATACATGAGTGACAGCTTAGAGCAGTATCTTGACTGGGTGTACCGGTCGGCTCCCGACATACGCAATGTGACGGGAAGCGGCATGGGAAGGGCGGTTGAGCGCTACGACAGGCTGACGCTTGCGAGGGAGTACACCGACGAGGGAATAAGGCTTAAGCTCGGAAGCTTCTCGGGCGAGGCGAGCTTTCTGATGAGAATAAATAACGGAACGATTGAGAGGACGAGCGGGTGCAGCTTTGAGCATATTTCAGGAAGCATGTATCTGCTGACCGCAGTCAGTGACGAGGTAATGATATATATTGGAGGTGCAAGGTGAGGGTCTGTATGATATTGGAGGGCAGCTACCCGTATGTGCACGGCGGAGTGTCGAGCTGGATGCATCAGTATATTCAGGCGATGCCGGACACGGAGTTCGTGCTGTGGTGCATAGGGGCGGAGGCAAAAAATAAGGGGCGGTATAAATACGAGCTGCCGCCGAATGTGGTTGAGGTTCACGAGGTATTTCTTGACGATGCGCTGAAGCTCAAGCTAAAGAACAGCAGAAAAAAGCTGAAATTCACGGACGAGGAGCGCTCGGAGTTAAAGAAGCTGTTCGAGGGGGAGAAGCTTGACTGGGACGTGTTGTTCAACCTGTTTCAGGAGAAGCAGGTAAATCCCGTAAATATGATGATGAGTCCGGTGTTTCTGGACATCATAATGCAGCTTTGCAGTGAGAGATTTACCTATCTGTCGTTTACGGACTTTTTCTACAATGTGAGGTCGATGGTGCTGCCTGAGCTGTATCTTATAACGCAGGAGGTTCCCAGGGCGGACATATATCACGCCACTGCGACGGGCTACAGCGGTATCCTCGCAAGCCTCGGAAAGTGGAAGTACAATAAGCCCTTCATACTGACCGAGCACGGCATATATACGAGGGAGCGCGAGGAGGAGCTTCTGCGCGCGGAATGGGTTCTGCCGTATTTCAGAAACCAGTGGATTAATCTGTTCCACCTCTTCTCCGACTGTGCGTACACCCACGCGGACGCGGTCACGGCGCTCTTTAGGAGGGCAAATGAGGCACAGCATGAGTTAGGCTGCGAAAAGAGCAAGCTCTGTGTGACCCCTAACGGCGTGCACCCTGAGAGGCTGGCCGGTGCGGGGGAGAAAAAGCCGGACGGATATGTGGACATAGGGGCAATCGTCCGCATTGCCAAGATAAAGGACATAAAGACGATGATATATGCCTTTGCCGAGGTGAACAGGAGCATGCCGAACACGAGGCTTCACATAATGGGAGATGTCGATGACGAGGAGTATTTCGAGGCGTGCAAAACGCTTATAAGCCAGCTCGGCGTAAAGGGAATCATATTCACGGGAATTGTCGATGTGGCTGAATATATCAAAAAGATTGATTTTGTCATACTCACAAGCATCTCCGAGGGACAGCCGCTCTCGGTGCTTGAGGCGTTCGCTGCCGGAAGGGCGTGCGTGACGACGGATGTTGGCTGTTGCCGTGAGCTCATCGAGGGCAACGACGGCATCGGAAATGCGGGTATATGTGTGCCGCCAATGAACAAGGAGCAGCTCGCACAGGCGATGCTTGAGCTGTGCAGGGAGCCCGCGCTGCGAAGAAAAATGGGGCAGGCGGGACGCGCGAGAGTCAACAGGTTCTACACCCATGAGATATCCATGGAAAATTACAGAAGGCTGTATCAGGAGGTGAGCTAGGTGGCAGGAATAGGATTTGAGTTAAAAAAGATGTTTTCAAAAAAGGGAGTATTTCCGCTCTTAAAGGCATACGGCTACGCCGGTATAGTGTGTGTCGGACCGATGCTGCTTGGCATGGTGTTGCTCATTATGATAAGTCTTATATCAATGTATTTCGGCGCATCGCACCGTGAGAGGGAACTTTTAAACAGCATGGTTACATACACGCTGCTCGCGTCGATGGTGCTCAATAACACACTGTCGATGGTGCTCACAAGGTTCGTCGCGGACAGTCTCTACAGCAAAAACAGGAGTGCGGTGCTGCCGTCATTCTGGGGGAGCACCTGCACAATGCTTGTTTTCGGGGAGCTTGTGTACGGTGTATTTATGCTGCTTGCGGGTATTCCTGTCAGCTATGCGGTTCTGTGTATTCTGCTGTTTGGCGAGCTCGTGGTGGTCTGGAACGAGATGAGCTATCTAACGGCGGTGAAGGACTATCAGGAAATAATAAAGGTGTTTGCGGGGGCGGTTATAGTCGCAGGAGTGACGGGGGCGCTGCTGTTGCAGCTTGCTGACTTACCGGTTGTTCCAGCGATGCTTTTCAGCGTTGTGCTGGGCTACGGAGTAATGGCTGTGCTCTATTACAGGGTGATGGCGGGATATTTTCCAAGGGGCGATGTGACTGCGGCGTGCTTTCTGCCGTGGCTTGACAAATATCCGTCGCTTGTGCTCGTTGGACTCAGTATGTCCTTCGGGCTTTTCGGGCATCTTGTCATAATGTGGAGCAGCCCGGTGAGGGAGCATATACATGGGCTTTTCTATGCCGCGCCGACGTATGATATACCGGCAATAGCGGCTTTTTTGTCGATACTTGTGACCACGATAAATTTTGTCACGTCGGTCGAGGTCAATTTTTACCCGAAGTACAGGTCTTTTTTTGACGCGCTCAACAACGGCGGGATATTAAAGGACATAAATCAGGCGGGCAATGAGATGCGGGAGGTGCTTTTCAGGGAGCTGACCTACACCTTTATGAAGCAGCTTTTCACCACGATAGTGTTCATTATAGGCGGGTCAATTCTCCTGCCGAAGCTGCCGTTAGGCTTTAACGACGACATGCTCGGAATTTTCAGGGTTCTGTGTATGGGCTATGCTTTTTACGCGGTCGGAAACTGCCTCATGCTAATACAGCTATATTTTGCGGATAACAAAGGAGCGCTGGTGAGCGCAGTGACCTTCATGCTGGTGAGCTGCATCGGAACCTGGGTATGCAGGGGGCTTGGCATAAAGTTCTATGGCGTGGGCTTCTGGGCGGGCACGGTCATGTTCTCGATAACAGCTTTTGTGGGACTAAGACTATATCTTAAAAGACTCTTATACCATGTGTTGTCAGCCCAGCCGCTGCTCGTTGAGGATAAGAAGGGAGTTTTCACGGATATGGCAGCATATTTTGGGAATAAATACGAGAAAAAGTGGAAAAAGGAGCTGCACAGAGAACGCAGAATGGCTATGGAAAGGGAGGAACAGCTTTGATAAACATAAAAAAGATATTGTGCGGCGCAGTCCTTATCTGCCTTGCAGCGACAATCAGCTCATGTTCGCAAAACGGCGCTGACGGCTCGGACAATCAGAATGTGACCGGGGAGACGAAAGAGACAGTCGATGATGCCGGAACAGAGGAGGCAGAGACTTCCGGAACCGTTGTGTACCCGGACGAGGAGAAGATGATATATGACAATGATACCCTGTACGAAAATCACGACCCGACCTCAGTTATAACGATGTACCTCACGGTCAGCGAGGGTAACGCCACGGACAACACGGATCATACTTGGACGCAGGTGAACAGCTACTCGGCGTACCACTATGACGAGCTGGGAATTGAGCGCTATGCGGTGAACGCACTTTTGCAGGTCGGTGACGAGAACGGTCCCGTGGAGGGGGAGTTAGGCTACGGTCAGGTTGTGCCGAATGCCACAGTGACCATAAGAGGTCAGACCTCGACGAGATATGCACAGAAAAATTATAAAATCAGCATAAGGGACAACAAGGGCACCTGGAACGACCAGAAGGTAATAAATCTGAACAAGCACGAGCAGGATCAGAGCCGCTTTACCAACAAGCTCTGCTATGACCTGATATCGGAGCTCCCGGGAATGATTTCCCTCAGAACCCAGTTCGTGCATCTGTATGTGAAGGATATGACCGAGGGCGGGAGCGGTGAGTTCGAGGACTATGGACTCTATACGCAGGTCGAGCAGCTTAACAAGCGCGCCCTCAAAAGCCGCGGGCTTGACAAGAATGGTCAGCTCTACAAGATTAACTTTTTTGAGTTCCACAGATATGAGGACGTTATTATGAAAAAGAATGACGCCGACTACGATGTGGAAGCCTTTGAGGATATGATTGAGATAAAGGGAAGCGACGACCACAGCAAGCTTATTGCCATGCTCGACGAGCTCAATGACTATTCCATACCGATAAAGGATATCATGGATAAATGGTTTTGCAGGGACAATATGTTCTCGTGGATGGCGTTCCAGATTCTCATGGGAAATGTCGATACTCAGTCAAGAAATACATTCCTTTACAGTCCGTTAAACAGCAGCACGTTCTATTTTATAGCGTGGGACAACGACGGAGCCTTTGACGATGCTAAAACGAAGCTGAAGGGCGAGGAGCGCGGCTGGGAGAAGGGAATAAGCAACTATTGGGGCAATGTCCTGTTCAGGAGGGTTCTGATGGACAGCGAGCTGCGGCAGGAGCTTGACGAGAAGATTGAGGAGTACAGAAGCATCATAACGAGGGAGAAGCTTCAGGAGATGGTTGACACCTATGCGCCGATTGTCAGGCAGTACGCATATTCATACCCTGACTCCGAACATATGCCGCTTGACGCGGACGAGTATGAAAAGTTTTTGAGCGTTCTGCCCGACGAGGTGGAGAACAACTACAAGCTGTACAAGGAGAGCCTTGTGTCGCCCCAGCCGTTTTTTATCGGTGTTCCGTCGGTCACGGAGAACGGGCTCTACTTTGTGTGGGACAGCTCCTATGATTTCGAGGCGCAGGACGTGTATTACACGCTTGAGCTCGCGAGGGACTACAGCTTTACGGAGCCTGTCCTGACGGTTGACGGGCTGTTTGCCACGGAGTATCTGTATGAGGGCAGTCTTGAACCCGGACAATATTTTATGAGGATAACCTCAAAGAATGAGGCGGGCATCAGCCAGAGGGCATTTGACTATTATGTGACCGCGGATAGCATGACGCTCTTTGGAGTGAAGTGCTTCTTCGTGATGCCGGACGGAAGCATAGAGGAGGACGTATATGAAGAATGACAGACCGCTGTTCCGCCATGAGCTAAAGTACCTCATAAGCGAGGCGGAGAAGGAGGTTCTTATAAGGAGGCTGTCCCCGTTTATGGGGGCGGACGCGCATGTCCGGGGGGAGGGCTACATGATAAGAAGCCTGTATTTTGATGACCGCTTCGAGCGCGCCTACGAGGAGAAGCTCTCCGGGGTGGAGTCGAGGAAAAAATACAGAATAAGAATATATGATTACAGTGACGAGGTCATAAAGCTTGAGTGCAAGCACAAGGAGGGGCAGTATATACACAAGACGGCGGCATCACTTACAAGGGAGGAGACGGAGTCAATCATAGAGGGAAAATATGATTTTCTTATTGGTCGCAGGGAGCCGCTGTGCAGGGAATTTTACTTTGAGTGCGCTTTAAATAAGATGTCTCCCAAGGTTGTCGTTGACTACGACAGGATACCCTTCGTGTACCCTTACGGCGATGTCAGAATTACCTTCGACTGCGGCGTGAGGGCGGGGCTGTTTGCGGACGATATTTTTGACAGGACTCTTCCCGTGGCGTCGGTTATGGAGCCGGGAATGTTAATTATGGAGGTAAAATTCACGGAATATCTTCCCGAGCTTATAAGACGGCTGCTTCCGGTGGCGGACAGTGCATATATGGCATATTCAAAGTACACGATGTGCCTTGAAAAAAAGAAGGAGCTCTCAGGCGGCTATTGAGAGAAAGGAGAGGACAATGAGTATAAAGGACGTAATAAAGAAATCGGTTTTGGAGTCGGAGATGTACAATCAGGCAATCTCGCTCTCGACTATCCTGACAATGACGGCGGATCTGTTGCTGGCACTTGTCATGGGACTGCTCATATATGCGGTCTACAAAAAATTCTATAAGGGAGTGGTTTTCAGCAAAAACTATGCGATAACCCTCGTGGGAATGACGGTGCTCACCAGCATGGTTACGCTCGCAATCAGCACAAACATCGTAATCTCGCTCGGTATGGTCGGCGCTCTCTCAATCGTGCGTTACCGTACCGCGATAAAGGAGCCGCTTGACCTCATGTATATGTTCTGGGCGATAACGACGGGAATTGCCATAGGCGCGAGCATGTACATACTCGCAGGGGCGGCGTTTGTGATTATGCTCATTCTCGTGCTCTGCTTTGGCGCAAAGGGTGCCACGGGCTATCAGTACATGCTGGTGGTGCACTATGACGGCGACGGCGCGGGCGACAATGTGATAAGGGCGCTCGGAAAAAACAGGTACACCGTGCGCTCAAAAATTATGCGCGGCGACAGCACGGAGCTGACCGTCCAGGTAAGATGTAAAAATGACAGTCAGATTTTTATGGAGAATATAAGGGGCGTTGAGGGCGTGAACAATGCAGCGCTTATAGAGTTCAACGGAGAATATCATGGCTGAAAAAAAGAACGGAATGGTATGGCTTGCGGGCGCGATAATCATTGCTGCCGCAATACTGATTATAGTGTTTATAAGAATGATGATACAGACAAAAACGTATGAGTACGGCACGGCAGGCGGCGTGCTCAGAAATCCGATGACAGGCTTTGCGCCGAACGCGGACTATTTTGACGCCGTCGGAGACAACACGCTTGTCTACATGGATATCACCTGGCGCGAGCTTGAGCCGGAGGAGGGCGTGTTCGACTTCGACACCATCGAGGAGGAGAATTTTCTCGATATATGGCGCGAACAGGGCAAAAAGGTGGTTTTCCGTTTTGCCTGCGATGAGCCGTCCGACGAGGGGCACATGGACATACCTGACTGGCTCTATGAAAAAACGGGTGATGGTGTATTCTATGATACTTCCTACGGCAAGGGCTACTCGCCCGATTACTCCAATGAGACATTCATTGAGTATCACGAAAAGGCGGTGCGGGCGCTCGGCGAGAGATACGGAAGGGACACATTTTTCTGCTATGTCGAGCTCGGAAGCGTCGGGCACTGGGGCGAGTGGCATGTAAAATACGACGACGGCATAAAGAGGCTCCCGTCCGGGGAAATTCTGGCAAGATATGTTGAGCCGTATGTCGATGCATTTCCGAACGCGAAGCTCCTCATGCGGAGACCGTTTCCGTATGTGGCAGAGTACGGAATGGGCGTGTACAACGACATGACGGGGCATACCGAGGACACGAAAAGGTGGCTGTCGTGGATAGAGGAGGGCGGAACCTACTCTGGTCCCGAGACACCTATGGAGCTTGCAGCCGTGCCGAAGGTGTGGGAGTCGGCACCGGTCGGGGGCGAGTTTACCAGCGCATACACGATGACGCAGATGCTGACTGACAGGCTTGACGAGACGCTCCGCCTGCTGTCCGCTTCCCACATGACCTTCGTGGGTCCGATGTGTCCGATCGCCAACAAGGACGAGAAAAATTACCCCGACGAGGTCTACAAGGTTCTCGGGAAAATAGGGTACCGCTACGGAATCTCCAAATGCAGAATACGGGATAATAAGTTTACAGGGCACACGCAGGTTACATTGACCGTGAACAACTACGGCACCGCTCCGATATATTTTGACTGGAAGCTGTGCGTGTACCTTGTCGATGCGGGCGGAAATGCTGTGAGCAGGTATGAGACCGATATAGACCTGACGGGGATTGCCGAAGGTGAAAGTGCCGAGAGACGGCTCACTATCAGCGGCGACGACAGAAAATATCTCATGGACGGCACCTATCGCCTCGCTGTCGGAATTGAAAACCCTGAGACGGGACAGCCGGAGGTGCAGCTTGACATGGAGGTGGAGCGCCGGGGGTATTATTTCTTGTTGAATTAGACGGCATAAAAAATCAGCAGGAAAGCTTAATCTTATTTATTTGACAAGGAAAAACACTTGTGGTAGTCTTGTCACATATAATAACCTCGGTTAATAAAACTATAGAAGAAAAGAGTGATCGGTAAAATGGAAAAGAAGAATTATTATATCACAACAGCCATTGCCTATACATCAGGTAAGCCTCATATAGGCAACACCTATGAAATTGTTCTTGCAGACAGTATCGCAAGATACAAGAGATTTCAGGGCTACAATGTAAGGTTTCAGACAGGAACCGACGAGCACGGTCAGAAGATTGAGCTGAAGGCGGAGGCAGCAGGCGTTACACCTAAGCAGTATGTCGACAATGTGGCAGGCGAGATTAAGAGAATATGGGATCTTATGAACACCTCCTACGATAAGTTTATCAGAACAACCGACGATTACCATGAGAAGCAGGTTCAGAAGATTTTCAAGAAGCTCTATGACAAGGGCGATATCTACAAGGGACATTACGAGGGAATGTACTGTACACCTTGTGAGTCCTTCTGGACAGAGTCACAGCTTGTGGACGGCAAGTGCCCTGACTGCGGCAGAGAGTGTAAGCCGGCTAAGGAGGAGGCATACTTCTTCAAGATGAGCAAGTATGCGGACAGGCTTATCGAATATATCAACGCACACCCTGAGTTCATACAGCCTGTGTCAAGAAAGAACGAGATGATGAACAACTTCCTTCTTCCGGGACTTCAGGACTTATGTGTGTCAAGAACCTCATTTAAGTGGGGAATCCCTGTGGATTTCGATGACAGACATGTCGTATATGTATGGCTTGACGCGCTCACAAACTATATCACCGGACTTGGCTATGATGTGGACGGCAATAACGGTGAGCTCTTCAACGAGTTCTGGCCTGCCGACCTTCATCTTATCGGTAAGGATATTATCAGGTTCCATACAATTTACTGGCCTATTTTCCTTATGGCTCTCGACCTTCCGCTCCCTAAGCAGGTGTTCGGACACCCTTGGCTCTTACAGGGCGATGGCAAGATGAGCAAGTCAAAGGGAAATGTAATCTATGCCGATGACCTTGTGGATATGTTCGGCGTTGACGCTGTCCGTTTCTTCGTGCTCCACGAGATGCCGTTCGAGAACGACGGTGTAATTACCTGGGAGCTTCTCGTCGAGAGAATGAACTCAGAGCTTGCGAACACGCTCGGAAATCTTGTAAACAGAACAATCTCCATGTCAAACAAGTACTTTGGCGGTGTTGTGAACAACACAGGCGTAGCCGAGGAGGTTGACGAGGACTTAAAGAAGTTCGTGCTCGGAACGATGGCTAAGGTTGACGCTAAGATGGAAGAGCTTCGTGTTGCGGACGCCATGACAGAGATTTTCAATCTCTTTAAGAGATGCAATAAATATATCGATGAGACCATGCCTTGGGCTCTTGCAAAGGACGAGTCAAAGAAGGAGCGTCTTGAGACGGTTCTCTACAATCTTGTTGAGAGCATTTTAATCGGCGCAGAGCTTCTGGAGTCCTTCATGCCTGAGACTGCACAGCGTATAAGAAATCAGCTTAACGCACAGCCGAGAGGCAAGGAGAGCCTTGACACATTCGGCTTATATCCTTCAGGAAACAAGGTTACGGAGACTCCTGAAATTCTCTTCGCACGTCTCGATGTGAAAGAGGTTATGGAAAAGGTAGAGGAAATCAGGGCTAAGCAGAAGGCGGCAGCAGAGGCTGAGGCGGCAGCTAACGTCACGGACAATGATAAGGCAGCAGCCGATGGTGCTCAGGAAAGCGGCGCAGAGGCAGGTGTCGATGTGGAGAAGGCTCCTGAGATTACCATTGATGATTTCTTTAAGACACAGCTTCGTGTCGGTCAGATTATAAAGTGTGAGAACGTCGAGAAGTCGAAGAAGCTTCTCTGCTCACAGGTAAAGATGGGCAGCGAGGTGCGCCAGATTGTATCCGGACTCAGACCGTACTACACAGCAGAAGAGATGGTCGGCAAGAAGGTTGTCGTTGTAGCTAACTTAAAGCCTGCCAAGCTTGCTGGTGTATTGTCGGAGGGCATGCTTCTGTGCGCTGAGGACGCAGAGGGCAAGCCTGTGCTTCTGACGGCGGAGAAGGACGTACCTAATGGAGGAAACATCGGTTAGCCGTCGGCTAACATCGGTTATCCGTAGGATAACCTTTGGAAATAAGCTGCGCTTATTTCGGATACGTTGGATTGATTAGGAGTATTATGGGAATATTTGAGTCGCACGCACATTATGACGATGAGGCGTTTAACGAGGACCGCAGGGAGCTTTTAAAAGAGCTCCCTGAAAACGGTATAGAGTATGTTGTGAATGTCAGCGCATCGATGGAGACGACGAGAAGCAGCATTGCGCTCGCAGAGCAGTATGACTACATCTATGCGGCGGTGGGAGTGCACCCAAGTGAGACGGCACCGCTTGACGAGGAGTTCATACAGTACATGAAGGACGAGGCGCTTCACAACAAAAAGGTTGTGGCGGTGGGAGAAATTGGTCTTGATTATTACTGGAACGAGCCGGCTGTCGACATACAGAAAAAATGGTTTATAAGGCAGTTAGACCTCGCACTCGAGGTGGACAAGCCTATCATAATTCACAGCCGCGAGGCGGCGAAGGACACGGCGGACATTCTTCTGAGTGACAAATATAAGCCGCTGCGGGGAGTGATTCACTGCTATTCGTATTCGCCGGAGATGGCGAAGCAGTACCTTGACGCGGGATATTACCTCGGTGTGGGAGGTGTTGTTACCTACAAGAACGCGAAGAAGCTTGTGGACACGGTGAGCATGATGCCGCTTGAGAGAATACTGCTCGAGACGGACAGCCCGTATCTCACACCCGTTCCGAATCGCGGAAAGAGAAACAGTTCGCTGAATCTGCCTTATGTGGTTGAGAAAATTGCACAGCTTAAGAATGTCAGTGCTGATGAGGTGATTGAGGTCACTAATGAGAACGCGAGAAAACTGTTTCAGATTTAGCCGAGTATTTTAAATACAATCAGGTGTATATAGTATGTTTTAATACATAAATCCTGAGCATAGATATATATAGAAAGAGGAAAAACTTGGAGAATAAGCATCTTGGAAATCCTACAAATACAAGAGAAATAATAGATAAATATGGTTTCATGTTTCAGAAGCGTTTCGGGCAGAACTTTCTTATAGACGGCAATGTCGTCGAGAAGATAGTTCGAGAGGCGGGTGTCACGAAGGACGATTTTGTGCTTGAGATAGGGCCGGGTATCGGAACGATGACACAGATTCTTTGCGAGAATGCGAGGGAGGTTGCGGCTGTCGAGATTGACACCAACCTTATTCCGATTTTGAAGGAGACGCTCGCGGCATATGATAATGTGACCGTAATCAACGAGGATATTTTGAAGGTCGATATTGCGGCGCTCGCGCAGGAGAAGAACGGAGGACGCCCGATTAAGGTCGTGGCAAATCTTCCGTATTACATCACGACACCTATCATTATGGGACTTTTTGAGAGCAAGGTGCCGATTGACAGCATAACCATAATGGTCCAGAAGGAAGTCGCAGACCGCATGCAGGTGGGTCCCGGAACCAAGGACTACGGCGCGCTCTCACTGGCTGTCCAGTACTATGCAAAGCCGGAGATCGTGTTAAACGTGCCGCCGACCTGCTTTATGCCAAGACCGAATGTCGGCTCCGCGGTAATAAGGCTTAAAAAGCATGAGACCTGCCCGGTGGAGGTGGACGATGCAGAGTTTATGTTCAGGCTTATAAGGGCGAGCTTCAACCAGAGAAGAAAGACCCTTGCAAACGGACTTTCCAATTCGTCCGAGCTTACGCTCTCAAAGGAGCAGATTGCAAAGGCTATAGAGTCCCTCGGCGTGAGTCCGAGCATAAGAGGCGAGGCACTGACACTCGCGCAGTTTGCACAGCTTGCAAATTATTTTACCCGGAATAAATAAAAAAAGTATAAGTGCTTAAAAATATTTTTTGCACTGCACATAAAAAATCACTCATATTTTCCTTTTGCGCCGCATATTATGAAGATGCGAGGGTGATAAGGACATGACCGGTTAAAATACCGCATATATGTCTGTAAGCCTTTGAGCATAAGGGGAGGAGAGTGATTTTTTTGTCGGAATACAGACGATTGATTTCCTACATGTACGCTTACGACAATGGCATGAAAAACAAGAATGTAGGATTTACAAAGACGGAGTGCAGAGGGGAGGAGCTCAAGCTGTGGATAAATCTTAAAGGGGCTTATTCGCAGGAGGAAAACTACAGGGTACACTTTTTTGTGAGACGTGACGATGCGATAGTGGGAATATATATGGGGGAAATAGACATAAAGAGCGGAATGGGACAGTTTTTTGTCGTCAAACCGTTGTCGGATATAGAGGTGCCGTTTGATGATATCTGCGGCCTGTACATTGACAGTGAGCCGGGGGCGAGAATGTTTGCGAGCCAGTGGGATGATCTGCCGTTTGAGACGCAGCGGGTTATAGAGATGAAGGATTTTGCGGCTGCGGCTGTCAGTGAAAAGGAAGAGCCGGCTGCCGTGAATATTGACACAGGTACCAGCCATGCTGCGGCGACCGCGGAGGCTCCGGTGTGGGAGCGCCCGATTAAAATGGTGTACGTTGCCGACAATTCAGGCGAAAATATTGTCAAAAATATACCTGACGACGGCAAAGAGACGGTTAAGGATGTTCAGGTGCTGCATGTGTCGGAGGATGAGCCGCGGGTGGAAAATCACTCAAAAATGGATATGCTTTTTGACGGAAAGGATCCTGTACTTGCATTTTCCGAGGACGAAATTTACGATTGTGTTGATATAGGACTTGACGAGCTTACAAAAATAGGCGATACAGACAGAGGGCTTATAAACAACAGCTTTGTCAATCACGGATACTTTAATTTCCACCATCTGCTTCTCGGAAAGAAGGATGGCAATATACTTGTTGTCGGTGTGCCGGGGGTATATAACAGGAGGGAAAAGATAACAGCTAACATGTTCGGATTTGAGAAATTCAAATTCAGCATGAGAAGTGATGTATGCATGAACCACTTTGGATATTGGTATAAGGAATACCAATATCAGTAAAAAAAATAGGAAAATATATCAAAAAATCAGTAAAAGTGCCGAAAATATATGTTGCAAAGATTGAGCGATGTTAGTATAATACTCGTATCGGTAAAATAAGAATAAGTTTGGAGGATACACATGAGTAAGAGAACAGTATTTACAGAGTTAAGCGTATGCGAAACTTTAATCATGAGACAGATTTGGGCTTATGAAGGCGATATCCCTGTACAGACTTTGATAGTTAAGCTCAATGAGGAGTATGGAAAGAATTATGCCAGAACAACAGTTGTCACATTTCTTTCAAAGCTTAAGGATAAGAAGTTTGTAGAGACATATCGTATTGGCAAGATGTCTTTTGCAAAGGCACTTCGCACAGAGGAAGATTACAGACGTAAGGTTATTCAGGATGACACAGATTTCTGGTTTGATGGAAAGCCTTCAGCATTACTTGCATCCTACCTTGAGGACAGAAAGATTTCCAAGGATGAGGCAGACAAGATTAAGGAGCTCCTCAAGAACGCACAGTAATATTGTGTTTGGTAGGAGAGCTTTATTTAACTAAGGTATCTTGTTAAGGAATATGGCAGTGAGCTGATTTGATACCGATATCATTGATATTGCCATGTAATTATAACCCGGTACAAGGTTATTGCGGGGGGTGCTGTACTTTTGCAGCAGCCCCACAATAGGTAAAGCGCATTGCGGTACACAGTCATGTGTAATCCGTTTGTTGGAAATTTATTTGAAAAAGTATACAGTTGACAGAATATGTTTTGGATATTTTAGATGAGCATTTGGTAAATATAGGATGCTCATCTTTTTTTGATGAGGATGTAAGAAAACGATATTAAAAGAAATCATATATTGTTGCGAAATCTTAATGGATTAGCTATAATGGGCATGTAATGGAGGATGGGTATGCTTTTTCAGTATGAGACCGGAAACTTAATACTTAGGATATTAGATGAGAGCTACAGCAGGGATGTCCTTAATTTTTATCTGGAGGGAGACTCGTATTTTGGCGATATGGAGCCGGACCGCATAGATGGATTTTACACGCTTGATTATCACAGAAGACTTTTAGAGTATGAGGAAAAAAGCTTTGTAGCTAATAAAAGTGCACGATATTATATATACGAAAAGAAAAATCCGTATCGTATAATAGGTACGGCAGCGCTGCGAAATATTGTGAGGGGAAGCTTTATGTCAGCCACGATAGGGTATAAGCTACTGCCGGAATACACGGGCAGGGGATATGCGACGGAAGCGGTGAAGAAGCTCACGGACGAGGCGGTTTTCAGGGAAAATCTTCACAGGATTGTGGCGTATGTGCAGCCTGACAATGCCGCATCGTTGAGAGTGCTCGAAAAGTGTGGTTTTAAATTTGAAGGAGTTGCGCGTGATTATGCAATGTTGAAGGGAAGGTGGCATGACCATGCAATCTATGCAAGAGTCGGAAAATAATGAAAACGGGAATATTTCAGGCAATGCCTGTGATATGCAGACGTATGAGTCAGATATAAAATATATGAAAGAGGCGGTAAAACAGGCAAAAAAGGCGGCGAAACTTGACGAGGTGCCTA
>CAMEEX010000041.1 GCA_945915235.1 uncultured Clostridia bacterium
CTCATTTTTTAATTACAGTTTGCGGAAACTCAAGCGTTAAAGGTTCTTCTCACGTCGCTGTGAGGCGGTACATGGTCAGCGGCGTACCCGCTCGAGGTGCCAAGAAGGATTATCTGAGCTGCATTTGCGCCGTCAAGTGTCTCATTAGTCATTCCATCAGCGTGAGTTTTGTTTGTAAACGGCACATTTATCACCGCACTATAACCGGACTCCGACTCACAGTGTACTGTAACATACGCATCGTTTAGAATATGCGCGCTGAACTTCAAGTCACAATCCGCGTCGCACACCACATTACCGTAGTCATCGACGATTGACGCATTCACAATCAGAATATTATTTTCTGCATGCTCAATATACAGCTTTACATCACAGGCATTTCCCGGTGTTGCCGCGATGTCCCGCGCGGCTTCGTCATCGCCAACAGCCTCGAGTCTGCCCGGCTCATACGGAACAGCCTCCCAGCACAGATATCCGGACCTGATTTTCTCCCTTCTTCCGAGACTCCTTCCGTTAACAAAAAGCTCCGCCGCCTTACAGTTCGTGAACACGACAATATCCTTCTTCTCCCCGGCTGTCCCGCTCCATGAGCACGCGATATGTATAAGCGGTTCGTCCCTGAAAAGCGCACGGAAATAGTAGTAACCGTCCTTAGGATTTCCCGACAAATCCATAAGCCCGAACTGCGAGCTGACCGCCGGCCAGGCAAACGGCGTAGGCTCCCCATAGTAGTCAAAGCCTGTCCACAAAAAAGCTCCCGCCATGTATTCCTTATCAACATACTCCATCTGCTCTTTCACGGTGTCCATCATGGTAAGCTCAAGCAGACACTTATTATCATCTCTCTCATAGCACCCTCTGCTTCCTTTTACCGTGGACGCCTCGGTGCATATCATCGGCTGGTAAGGGTGCAGATTCTTGTATTCATGCCATCTGAGGTGATGGTAGTTAAAACCGCATACGTCAAGCAATGTTCCGATATGTGCAATCTCCTCCACAGAGTCAAGCTTCCTTCTCTTCTGCAAATCATACAGGAGAAGCCCCATCGTGACGGGTCTGGTGTCGTCGAGCGCGCGCACATGATTTATCATGGTTTTTGCAATATATCCGCCCTGCTTTATAAGCTGTGACTGCGCCTCCTCGTTTCCTATTGAATACATGATAACGCTCGGGTGATTTCTGCCCTGCCTTACAACCGCCTCGAGCTGGTCTAAATCCTCCCGGGCGCTCGATAGAAGCCTCGTCTCGTCCATCACAAGAATTCCCAGCCGGTCGCACCAATACAGAAGCTCCGGTGCCGGACAGTAATGTGACGTGCGGTACGCATTGACTCCCATCTCCTTGAGCTTTAACAGCCTGTAGTGATACATCTCACCGGTCAGCGCCGTGCCGACACCGCCGTGGTTCTGATGGCAGCACACTCCGTTTAACTTGACTTTTCTTCCGTTTAACATAAAGCCCTCATCGGCATCAAAATATATCTTTCTTATGCCGAACTCCTGCTCACAGAAGTCTATGCACTCCCCGTCCTTAAAAAGACGCAGCCTCGCCTTGTACATGAACGGCGAGTTCATATCCCATACCCTCGCATTGCTTATATTCGCTGTCAGTTTATGTGTGCTTGTGCCATAATTTATGTCGTTTAATTCCAATGACGTATGCCAGTCATTTGCCCCCGCACAGCCACACCACGCTATCTCAAGCTCCACACTGTATGCCGCCGCACTTCCCAGAGCAGGCGAGTCCTGTGCCGCAAAAGCTATCTTGCTGTCCTTCTCCATCACAAACTCGCAGGAGGATATCTCAAGCGATACTTCAATATCCGCGTCTACCATTCCGCCTACCGGAACCGCCTTAGGCACAGCCTTCACAAAGATATCCGAAAAATGCACAGGTGCGGTCTTATACAGCCACACATTTCTGTATATTCCACCACCCTCATAGAACCACCCCTCGGCAGCCCGCGCGTCCGCGTACACCACGATAACATTGTCACCGCCGTAATTTAAAAAATCCGAGATATCATACTCAAACGGAGTGTAGCCACTCTGATGCCTTCCCACAAAGAAATTGTTGACATACACTCTGCTGTCGCGGTACACGCCGTCAAACGCTATATATATCCTCTTCCCAAAATCGCCTTCCTCGACAAAAAAATGCTTCCTGTACCAGCCGACGTCCTTCTTAAAGGAGCCCGCCGTGGTGTGAATGTTCTTCACCGTGTCCATCTCGGGTATCGCATTATCGCTCCCGAACTCCTGCGCCGAATACTCATACGGCGTACTCTCAATAACAAAATCGTGCGGCAGCTCCACCTCACGCCACTCACTATCATCATAGTCGAAAGACTCAGGCCCCTGGTTCCACGAACCAGACTTGCCCCAAGCCCAGCGGTTACGCACACCGCCAATCTCTCCTGCGTGAAAACGCCAGCCATCGTTCATTGAAATTCTGTCTCTTGTCATGGTAGTGAACCTCCATAAAATTATTATGGAATAATTATACTATCTTAACATTATATTTTATTATAATATATTGCGCTTTTTGACGTTTTTTTGTACTATATTAATTAGTTACACAATTATATTTTTAAGGAGTGCCTCCATGGACGCTGTTCATTCGCTTCTTGGAAGCTGTCTGTTGGTGAACGATGATGTAAAGCGCGACAGCACAGACCTTCCCTACTATCACTACCACGATGTATATGAGATTTATCTGCTGCTAACGGGAACACGTTATATGATTATTGACGGAAATGTGTTTGAGACAAACGGCGGTGATGTCGCCATCATAAGACCGGGGGAGCTCCACAGAAGCTACGGCGATGCGAGCTACGACGGAATTTGTTTTAATTTTTCAAACAATTATCTCAGCAGATACTACACGCCCGAGGCGAAGTCCGCCCTGCTCAAATGCCTCCACACCAAGATAATATCCCTCCCGGAGGACATTGTCACTGAGATTGTGCGGCTGTCGGCGGCATGCAGGCAGCGCCCTGAGCTCGGCTTTGCCTACTTCTCAACCATTCTCGGTCTGCTCAGCTCGCAGACAGCCACACGCAAAGCCGGCAGCCCTCTCTCCGGAAACAACAAAGAGCTCGCCAAGATTACCTCCTACATCGGCAGCCATTACGCCGAAATCAGAAATCTTGACGAGCTTTGCAGCAAGCTCTTTATCTCCAAAGGCTATCTGTGCAGTTTCTTCAAAAAGCACACGGGCGAGACCGTCATACACTATATCAACAGCCTCAAAATCCAGCACGCCTGCGTTCTTCTTTCCGACACTGACAAATCCATTGGCATGATTGCCGACGAGTGCGGCTTTGAGTCGACCGCATATTTTAACCGAGTGTTCAAAAGCTATGTCGGTTCGACCCCCGGCGCTTTCCGCAAAAGCCGTATCCTTACACAGGGAACACGGTTATATACTGAAACATCAGAATAAAATGGCATATGCTTCCACCCATGACGAACAGATGGAATATCTCATGCGACCCGAAGCTCTTATGTCTGGCATCAAAGCCCGGAACCTTGAGTGCATATATCACGCCGCCCACCGTATATATGAGTCCGCCTGCAAGCAGCCAGCAAAACGCCGGGCCGGACAGCGCCGCGTATATCCTCGAAAACGCTATCAGGCATACCCAGCCCATCGCGATGTACAGTGCCGAGGAGAACCACTTAGGGCAGGTTATCCAGCACAGCTTTATGATAATTCCCGCAGCCGCAATCCCCCAGACAAGGGCGAGCATAATATATCCGACCGTACCATTCAGCACTACAAGACATATCGGCGTGTACGAGCCCGCAATCAGCACAAAAATCATCATGTGGTCTATCTTTCTCAATATAGTCTGAACCCTCTGCGATGCGCGTACCGAGTGGTACGTCGCGCTCGCCCCATAAAGTAAAATCATACTCACTACAAATATCCCGAGCGAAATAAAATGTATTCTGTCAGGAGCCTTCGCCGCCCTCACCAGCAGCGGTACAGCCGCCAGCATGGTCATAAGCATACCGATAAAGTGCGTAATCGCGCTCCACTTATCCTTCAACCCATTTTCCTCAATATTTGCAATCAATTTCCCCATAATATCCCTCCGTTCCATATATCGTGGTTTGTTTTATTTTATGATGTAGTTTTTATTACTACATCTCATTTATTCGAATACTATCACATCTTGTATTAAAATGCAATAGGGGTTTTATGGGAATTTAAGCAAAATTTATTTTTATACAAAAAAACTCAGCACCACTTTATGATGCTGAGTTTTATTACTTATTATTCTCTTTAAAAATCTTCTCTGCCTGACGGTATTCATCAATGGATATATCCATCATATTGCAGGCATCTTCAACCGCAACCTTATTCTTAACCATAAACCTGCTGACTAACTCATATAATTTGAATTCCTGTCCCAAATACCGCTCCGCCGCTCTCAGTTTTTTCTCCTCTTCCTCCTGATTGTATTCAAATATACTCGTCATCTCTACCTCCGCTCGATTTTTTCGCAAAAAATCCGAGATTATTTCATTGCTTATACATTCATCAATCGCCCTCGCAACAGCCTCATCAAGCGAGCCTGACTCTGCCCTGTATTTTCTCACCAGCGAAACATAGTGTGCGTAATCCCTTAATGTACGGCACTGTTCCATAAGTTCAGGATTTCTTCCATAGTTCACATTAAACACTGTAACTCTAAGCTCAAGTGATGGGTTATCGACTCTCGGCTCAAATGCGTCTGAAAGCCTGTACTCACATATATCCTCCATCTCCTCTTCACCATTATAAAATACTATAAAATTGGGCGTCGGTATCTTCTGTACTGCTGAAGAATACAGTGACTTCATTTCTACCATCTTATTGTATTCAGCGGCAATATAAAACAGGTCACGCAGCGGCATATTGGGATTAACCGTGGATTGGTGTTCATACAGATAAATGCCTGTATCCAGCAGAAATGCCAGGTCATTCTTCATACCAATGTAAACTGCATTTTCAAGAGTTACAATCTCGAGCTCATCGGGGTTGTCATAGTGCCTCCCCGATACAGCATTGTACAGCTCGAGCAACCTCCTCTTATCCGAAAAGAGCAACCTGAAAACCGTATCCTTATACTTGCGGTTAACATTCAAGCCTGCATAAGCCCGAGATATCTTCTTAGCTCTTGTCATCAATAGACCTCCTGTAATTATGTGTTGCAGGAGCTACCGCTGATACCGCGTGTATACCGTACATAAATATCTTTAGCATTATGTAACACCGGGATTTTCAGCTGTCCCCTGCCAAATAAAATGGAATACAAGCATAGACCTCTGAATATCCGCAGAAAATATTTACAAAATTCATATATGACAGCAGCACATGTGCTGTCATATATGGCATCATCGCTTACTATTTAAAAGAATAATAGATTTTCAAGAAATATGCTTTATATAAAATCTAACATATAATATACTTTTTGTCAATATCTTTGATGATAGTATTTCTTGAAATTATATATTCACACCCCCAGCAGCTCCATGAGTTCTTCCCTGCTCATACTGCCCATTCCGACGTTATCCCCGCTTATTATGCTGTCTGCAAGGTCACGTTTACTTTCCTGAAGCTTTATTATCTTCTCCTCTATCGTGTTCTTTACAACCATCTTATAGACCGTCACCTTCTTGTTCTGACCTATTCTGTGTGCTCTGTCGGTTGCCTGGTTTTGAACAGCGACATTCCACCAAGGATCATAATGGATAACCATATCTGCACCGACGAGATTGAGCCCTACGCCTCCTGCCTTCAAAGAAATCAAAAATACCGGAGTATCTCCCTCATTGAACTGCTTAACCAGCTCAATTCTCTTCTGCTTTGTCGTCTCCCCAATTATCTTATAAAATTCTATTCCATTTTCGGCAAGACGGCTTTCGATAAGAGTCAGCATGCTTGTGAACTGCGAAAATACGAGCAGCCTGTGGCCTCCATCTATCGCGCTTTGAATGAGCTGAATACACGATTCGAGTTTCGCTGAGCTTCCCTGATAATTGTCATAGCATAGGCGCGGATCGCAACATATCTGGCGAAGCCTTGTAAGTTCTGACAATATCTGAAGCTTCTTTTTATTAAAATCCGCATCATCAGACGATACAAGCTCATTTTTCATATGCAGGACCTGTGCGTCATAGAGTTTCTGCTGGTCATCCTCGAACTTCACAATCCTGTTTTCCTCAAGTTTCTCAGGAAGATCCTTAAGTACATCTTTTTTCAGACGGCGGAGTATAAAAGGTCTTACCATCTTCTGAAGCCTTGCCATTGCAGCCTCATCCTGATATTTGGCTATAGGAGTTTCAAACTCATTCTTAAAAGTATCATAGCCATATAAAAATCCCGGCATGAGATAATCAAATATACTCCACAACTCACTGAGTCTGTTTTCGATAGGTGTACCTGTAAGAGCGAACTTTGCCTTGCTTCTTATAAGCTTTACCGCCTTTGCCGCCGCAGTCGTCTGATTTTTTATATACTGTGCCTCATCAATTATCTCATATTCAAATACTTTTCCCTCATAGAGGTTGACATCACGCTTTAACAAATCATACGAAGTGACAAGCACATCCACCTTACGGTTCTGATATTCTTCTATAAGCCTGCTTCTCTCTTCCTGCTTTCCGGTAATCAAAAGCACCTTGAGCCCCGGGGCAAATCTTTCCAGTTCCTCACCCCAGTTGTATACAAGAGATGCAGGTGAAACAACAATTGAAGTTCCGCCCCTTCCCTCCTCCTTGGCAGACATGAGTACGGCTATAGTCTGAAGTGTCTTTCCCAAGCCCATATCATCCGCTAAAATTCCGCCAAATCCGTTTGCCTCGAGAGTTCGTATCCACCTGAAGCCTGTCTTCTGGTACTTTCTCAGCGTAGCATTTATTCCTTCCGGCACATTGTAATCGGCATCGTTTACCGTCTTCATATTTTTGACAATCTCGCGGAACACCTTATCTCTTGTATTATAGACCTCATCATGCTCCTCTAACATCTTGTCAAGATACAGGGTCCTGTACATCGGAAGATGCATTTTCCCTTTGACGAAGTCCTTCGGAGAGAGCTGCATAGTCTCCATCATCTCGAACAGCATCTGAAGTGATTCTTCATTCAGATCTATATATTCGCCCGATTTGAAACGATAATATTTCTGATGTCCTCTGTAGTGCTTAAGAAGTTCTATAAGTTCATCCTGTGACAGCTCGTCCGTCGTGACATCAAGATCCAAAAGGCCGCTTGATACGCTGACACCTACACTGATTTTGGCTCTTCTGATTACATTCATGCTCTTAAAACGTTTTGTACAGAATACATCCCCTAAAGCTGCGAGCTCATCGACTCCATGTGTCACAACCTCAAATATCCTGTCTGAATCACCTCCGCAGAATACTATGTCAGCTTCCGTGTCACATTCCGGAAAAAGACTGTCAAGTATGGCAATTATCTGTTTTTCCTTAGCACCCTGCCTGAAGGAGTCTAAGAGAGCTATGTTTGACCTGACCTGATCAAGGCACGAGAACTCCCTGTCCCCATACTTAACAGCAGCACGGCAAGTCACATCGCCATCAGTTGCGTCAAGGTAAAATGAAAATTTTGCAAGAGGTGCAAGATACTGTTCTATCAAATCAACATCCGTCTCCGCTATATCAACATAATCCCTTATCTCAGGAAGTACGCTGTAATAGAAATCCGAGATACTCTTTCTTCCGACGCTCATGCTGATATACTGACCGCTCTGCCGGTCAAAAAACGGCTTTAATCTATCGTAAAAATCCGAGCTCACCCTTGACAAAATCTTTTTGTTATCGTCAATATAATATGCCGCCTTCGTTCCATCACATATGTACGGCAGTTTCATCCACACCGATACTCCATCAAATATCCCATTGTACATTTTTGGACTGATATTCATGGTCAGCTTAGGATTTTCCTCTGCAAATTTATACATGGAAGCCTTTGTGCGTGCATCCTTATCCTCATAGCTTATGGCAATATTCCCCACCATGTCAAACAGTCTGTCAATACGCCAGCCGTACAGCTCTATACTGTCAATTTTCTGTGAGCCCGTTCTTCCCCATGTCACATCCCAAATGCGCTCACGCAGCCTTTTCTCCTCGTCCACGGCATCGTTAATAAAATCAATCCATCTTCTTCCCGATTCCGTAAAATTCTCAAATCGATGGTTAATGCTTGTATCAGAGCCATATATGTCACTTGCACTCGTTTTTACATTCTCAGCAAATTTTGCAAGGTCTTTTACAACAAACATTCTCCCCGTTCCTATCTTGAAGGAAAGCATAAGTTTATCATCCTTTTTGATAATCCTTGGCTCAAGCAGTACGGAACTGTCCGCAGCGCGGTTGTCTGCAATAACCTTTGACTCCATTCTCGAGCTGTATCTGCCAAGAAGCTGTTTAGCACACATATCCGTCGCATCGCCCAAATCATGCTTTGACGTATATTCCTCTATCAAATCCAACATGGCCGACAGATATTGGCATATATTTTTTGAATAATAGTAGTAATATCCCGAGCATGCATCGCATGAACATGAAGTAGCAATAAGATTATTCCTGTCTATTGTAATACTCACCGGAAATGAGACTTTTCTTGCATATCTTACAGCGTATCCTGTTCCCGAAAACCTACAGGCATATCCCTGTGCATCCTCAAGATATCCCCCGGATACCTTTTCAAGTGTTATCTGTCTGTCACGGATTAAATTCTCCCCATTCTTTTTAATCAGACGTGATATTTTAAGTCCCCTCTTTATCGCCGTGACATTAAAATAATTGTACTCTTCACCAATACGGCTTCCCGGATTTTTCCCTGCAACTTCCTCGTCCTGTTTTGAAAGCACCTCATCATATATAGGATTTTCATTTTCCGCCAGCTTTTTTTCTTCCATTTTGTACCCCCGTGTCTAAATCATATAAGTACAGTATATCTTTCCTTATTTTCCATTTCAATCACAACTTAACACAAACTTACATACTGCATACAGTGTTATTTTACCTTTTTATCAATTTTATTCAAGTAAGGTTATCCCGGAATAAATCATTTTATAATTCAGCTTGAAACCTTACACAAAATGGGATAAAATAGATAATAGCAGTTTACAGATTTATAAAGACAAGGGAGGCTTGTTATGAACTACGATGCGAACGTCTTTAAAGAGAAGGCTAATCAGAAGGCAAGGCGTATATGGCTGATCTTCTCCATATTGCTCTCTGCCAATTACGGAAGTGATGTTCCAAAGGGATTATATCCCAGTGTACATTACATAATCTTCCTTATACTCTGCTGGGTTCCGTTCATATCCGGAGAGATTTTGTTAAGGGTTAAGGGAAAAGCTACAGATAAGTATAAATATAACCTTGCCATCGGGTACAGTATTTTCTACACCTTTGTATTATGCACAACCGACTCCTCGATAGCGTTTACATATATACTTCCTGTTACCAGCCTCCTTATCATATACAAGAACAGGAACTTCATCATAAAATGCGGTATTGCCAACACTATCATAATAATTGTCGGTGCAGTTTATAAATACATGGCAGGCTACACGTCCGCTGCTAACATGAAAGACTATCAGCTTCAGTTATCCTGTATCATACTGTGCTATATCTGCTATGTGACGTCAATCAAACACCTCAACGAGTCAGATGGCGCCATGACTGACAGCATAAAGGCAGACCTTGAGCGAGTTGTCAACACTGTTGAAAAAGTTAAGACTGCCAGCAACACCATTATGGATGGCATTACCGTTGTCAACGAGCTCGCGTCTGAGAATAAGCATGGTTCCGATGTAGTTGTTCTCGGAATGAATGAACTCACACAGAACAGCAGCCGTCTCATGGATAGAACTGCATCCTCACTTGAGATGACAACGGACATCAACTCCCAAGTACAGAATGTAGCCGAACTCATAGAGCAGATGGTAACTCTGACATCAGAGTCACAGGAGCACGCCGAAGTCAGCAGCACCGATCTTGACGAGCTTGTAAAGACGGCACACACCATGTCACAGCTATCCTCCGAAGTCGATAATGTCCTCCATGACTTCAAATCCGAGTTCGAGCGCGTGAAGGAAGAGACAGGCACAATTCAGAGTATTTCTGGACAGACCAATCTTCTCGCACTCAACGCTTCCATTGAAGCTGCAAGGGCCGGAGATGCCGGTCGTGGATTTGCTGTAGTTGCCGAACAGATTCGTACACTCAGCACCGAGACCAAGTCCTCATCAAGCCAGATTGAAGAAGCTCTTATACGTCTTGACGCAACCTCAGCCAAGATGACCGCATCAATAGAAGAGACGTTAAAGCTCATCGCACTCACACTTGAAAAGGTTACTATCACGGGCGAGAATGTGGGCAAGATTACCTCAGATTCAAAGCAGCTTGGCGAACACATTCAGGTAATAGATACGGCAATGAAGGATGTGGAAACCTCCAACCATCAACTTGTTGACAATATGGAACAGGTTTCCTCCATTGTCAACAACATGAACAACTGCATCTCAGATTCGAGCGAGACGAGCAAGCGTATGGTAAGCAAATACGCGGAGAGCTCGGAGAATATTAATGAGATTGAGGAAGTAATCGAGGCTCTCATGTGTGAACTCGGAATAGGCGGTTTCATGGGCATCGAGGACGTGCGCCCGGGAATGAAAGTCATAATACATACTAATGTCGGCGCAGGCGGAGAGGAGTATCACGGCGAACTTGTAAAACAGCTTGAGACCGGAATTGTGGTAAAATCCTCACAGATTCCATCATTCAGAAAGCCTGTCGCATGCAGCGTGAATGTAACCGTCGGAAATGTACTTTACTGCTGGGATAAGGCTGAGCTTACCACAGAGGACGGCGGTAATGTATCCGTCCGCATCACTTCCAGACCTAAGATTACTAACCGTCGTAAGTACCCTAGAATAGATGTGAAGAACTCATGTAAGATAACCGACAAAAAGACCGGTCAGGTATACGAAGGGACAATGGACAATATCAGTGCCAACGGATTTGCCTTCGCCTCTAACAACAGCTTCTTTGCCGACAGCAAGGGTTGCGATGTCTCCGTCGAAATCGAGAATTTTGCACTCACGGCACACAACGTACTTGACGGAAAGATTATCAGAAGCACTGACAATGACGGCACCTACCTTGTCGGCTGTCAGATGCCAGAGGATAATATCTACATCATGGAATATGTCGAGAGTATACTCAGAAAATAGAATATATCCGACAAAATCAAAAGCCTTTAAGCAGCTCCCGCAACTGAAGCGGTCGCTGCTTAAAGGCTTAATTTTTACTGTCTATTCTGCGTCAATAAAATCCATCGGATTTACACTTGTCCCTGCCTTGTCAAGCTTGAAATACAGATTGCTGCCCTCCACGGTATAGTACTGGCTCGGTGCAGCCACTGCGGCAAGCACGTCCCCTCTCTTTACCTGGCTTCCGACTCCGACCGTAAGATTCTTAAGCTGACCATAGGTCATAACGTAGTCATTTCCAAGCGCAATCTCCATCGTAAGTCCCGTCTCATTGGTCTCATATACAGCTATTACCAGACCATCAGCGGCAGCCGACACGACCGAGTCCTCGGGTGCGCTTATCACGATTGCCGGATTGCATCTGTACACATCGAGCGTAGGAAAATAGATTGTGTTGGTCATATTGTAATTGAGTATGACATTTCCAACAGTCGGCCACATCATCGAGCTGTCCTCGCCAAAGCTGTAGCCAAGGATGGTCGCCGTGCTCGCATTTACGGGAACGGTATCGTCAACCTGTCCCGTGGCTGTCTCACCCTCTGCTGTCTGAACTCCCGGCTGTACACCCTCGCCCTCGGCAGGCTCACTCGCGGCAACGGCTGCACCAACCTCAGCATTATCGCCCTGTGCCGTCGTCTCCGGCTGGGCTGCCGTACTCTCCTGAGCTACTGCATCTTCTGCATTCTTTTGTCCTTTATCATCTGAATTTTTCGCCACATCGCTGTCTCTGCCTTCACCACTGTCTTTTGAAGGTTTGACGGCAGCGTCGCCATCTTTAAGCGTATTTTTTTCATCATTGCCCTTAACTGTCGGGCTGTTTTTGTCATCATTTTTTGCAACATTGCTCTGTTCCTCCCTGCTCTGTGTCGGCTCCGTATCGCCAAGAGCCTCGTTAATCTCGTTCAGATCAATATAATTCTGTTTGTTATCTCCCTCTGAATTATTGCTTCTAAGTATGGATACTACTCCCACCACCAGAGCAACCATGATGGCAAGAGAGATGACGGTGGCAAATACCTTTTCCATGTCCACCTTATTTCTTCTTCTATTCAAGGCAACCTCCTCTTGCGAAGTGCCCGCCCTCCAACACGCTCTTATGTTCCTGCGCGCGGACACGGTTATTCGCATTATCAATTTTCCTGAGTTATACATGAAACCTCACGTTTTCCGCTACGGTTCCTTTACTCTTGATAATAGGATTGCCACAGACCGTTATTTTATACAGATAATGTTTTCAAAATAATAGTTAAGAATTTCCTGATATGACTCACCTGCGACAGCCTTCTGCCTTGCACCTGCTATAGACAGCCCGTAGCCGTTTCCCTGACCCTTCACGGTGAAACGTATGCCGTCAGTTATCTCCTTGTATGTGAATGACGACGATGCAAGCCCAAGTATCTGTGCAAAGGTATCGCCATCAATCACCATGTTCCCAACCTGAATCAACATGATATAGCCGCCCGTCGTCTTTTCAATTATCTGAAGCTGGTTTGCCGCATATTTTTCATCAAAATACAGCCCGTCAAGCCCGTTATTAAGCAGTGCCGCGACCTCCTTGTCGGTAAAATCAACCACACTCACATACTCCTCCTGTGTGCTGTCCTGCGTCTGCTCGACCTCACACAGATATTTACAGCCCTCCCTGATATTTCTTGTATATCCGCTGGTCAGCATATGACTGTAAGGGTAAATCACGCTCCCGTCGCAGGTAATGACGACACCCTTTGTCTGCTCAACCGCGACGGTAATTGCCGCCTTCTTACTCTCCCACTCATCACCCCAGCGCTCCTTTAGCTGCAGATCCGAGTAGAACACCGACTCATTTTTCTTATTGTTTTCATTGCAGTAGGTCATGTAGGTCCGGCACAAGACTGCCATCGTCTTTAAAAACTCAATATTGTCACAATAATCGTATGCCGGAGCCAACATTCCCGCAACATACTCCTCCATATCCATATTCTCACTGCCTATGGAATAGCTCACCATCACAGCGTTTTTCCCGTCGTTTCCGGTAAGCCGCGAGATGAGGGCAAGTCCGATCTTATCCTTCTCGAGCCCCACTCCGCTGAGAATGAGAGTAATCATAAACGGTATAAAAAAAACTGCGACAATGCAGTAGAACACAAATTTAACCTGTCTTTTCATAACAAAAAACACCCCCTGAATATATTGTATTCAGAGGGTGCCATATTTATTGCTGTTTTCTAAATGCAGTCAGCATCGGTAAGGTCAACCTTAACCTTCTCCAGATGCCAGATATCGTGTACATACTCCTCGATTGTTCTGTCTGAGGTGAACTTGCCGCTGCAAGCCGTATTGAGCATAGCTGAACGAGCCCAGCCCTTGGTGTCGCGGTACTTCTCCTCTATCTTCTTCTGCGCCTCCGCATAGGAACGGAAGTCCTTGAGGATAAAGTATACATCTGCGCGGTTGCCGCCCTGTGCATGGAGAAGTGAATCGTAAATCTCACGGAACATCTCAGGATCCTCAGGTGAGTAGAAGCCGTTGATGAGCTGCATGAGCACCTGTCTGATATCCTGATCGTTGTTGAAGATATCCATAGGATTGTATCCGCCCTCATTCTCGTATCGGATAACCTCGTCCGCGCTGAGACCGAAGATCACTGCATTCTCCGCACCTACTTCATTCACAATCTCAACATTCGCACCGTCCATGGTTCCGAGTGTGAGCGCACCGTTAAGCATGAACTTCATGTTACCTGTACCTGATGCCTCCTTAGAAGCCGTGGAAATCTGCTCGCTGACATCTGCTGCCGCGAAAATAATCTCCGCATTGGATACGCGGTAGTTCTCTATAAATACGACCTTAATCTTTCCGTCGATTGTCTTATCATTATTGATAACATTGGCAACATTATTGATAAGCTTGATTGTAGCCTTAGCTCTCTTGTAGCCTGCTGCCGCCTTCGCACCGAAAATAAATGTTCTTGGGTAGAAATCCATCTCCGGGTGCTCCTTTATCTGGTTGTAAAGATACATAACATGGAGTATGTTAAGAAGCTGTCTCTTGTACTCGTGAAGTCTCTTTACCTGAACATCGAAGATTGAGCGAGGGTCAACCTCAATGCCGTTATGCTCCTTTATATACTCTGCAAGACGAACCTTGTTGCGGTACTTTATCTGCATGAACTCGCTCTGGCTGAGCTCGTCGTCAGCATATACCTTGAGCTTGCTTATCTGCGGAAGGTCTGTGATCCAGTCATCGCCGATTTTATTCGTAACCCAGTCTGCAAGAAGCGGATTGCCGTGAAGAAGGAAACGTCTCTGTGTAATACCGTTGGTCTTGTTGTTGAACTTCTCAGGCATCATCTCATAGAAGTCCTTGAGCTCCTGTTTCTCAAGTATCTCTGTGTGAAGCTTGGCAACACCGTTTACGGAGAAACCTGCTGCGATTGCAAGGTGAGCCATCTTAACCTGTCCATCATATACGATTGCCATCTTGCGTATCTTCTCCTGATTGCCAGGATACATCGTCTTAATCTTCTCAACAAAACGTCTGTTAATCTCCTCGACAATCTGATATATTCTTGGAAGAAGTCTTGAGAACAGCTCGATAGGCCACTTCTCAAGTGCCTCAGCCATGATTGTATGGTTAGTGTAAGCGCAGGTCTTGGTAGTGATATCCCATGCCTCGTCCCACTCAAGTCCCTCATCGTCGAGAAGTATTCTCATAAGCTCCGCAACTGCAACAGTAGGGTGCGTATCGTTGAGCTGGAAGCATACCTTCTCAGGGAACTGGTGAATATCGCTGTGCTTCTCCTTGAACTTCGCAACGGCTCTCTGAACGCTCGCTGAGATGAAGAAGTACTGCTGCTTGAGTCTTAACTCCTTGCCTGCATAATGGTTGTCATTCGGGTAGAGAACCTCGACGATGTTCTTTGCAAGATTTTCCTGCTCTGTCGCCTTCTGGTAATCTCCCTTGTCAAAAAAGTCAAGATTGAAGTGCTGTATAGGCTCTGCATCCCATATTCTGAGCGTATTTACAACATTGTTGCCGTAGCCGACAATAGGAAGATCATAAGGAACGGCATTTACACACTGATAGTTCTCCTGAACGAAATGATCTCTTCCATCATCGCCTCTGTAGCATCTTACATATCCGCCGAACTTTACCTCGACAGCGTACTCGGAACGCTTAACCTCAAACGGATTGCCGTCCCTTAGCCAATCATCAGGAACCTCTATCTGATAACCGTTTCTGATCTCCTGCTTGAACATTCCATACTTATATCTTATACCACAGCCATAAGCCGGATAGCCGAGTGTTGAGAGTGAGTCGAGGAAACATGCTGCAAGTCTTCCAAGACCTCCGTTTCCGAGTGCCGCATCAGGCTCCTGATCCTCAATAACATTGATATCAAAGCCGAGCTCGTCAAGAACCTCCTTGACCTCCTCATAGCAGCACAGGTTGATCATGTTATTTCCAAGGGCACGTCCCATAAGGAACTCCATGGACATATAATAAACCGTCTTTACGTCCTGCTTCTCATATTCCTTCTGTGTCGCAATCCATCTGTCAATAATCATATCCTTAACGGCATATGCCACAGCCTGAAATACCTGCTGCTTGGTAGCCTCATCGATATTCTTTCTGTAGATATTCTTGACATTGTCTAACACGGATTTCTTGAAATCCTCTTTGTTAAAAACAACCGTATCCATACAACACCTCCGTAGTTAAAATAAAAACTGATTTTTAAGTGATATCCCGACCTTTTGCCCCTGATATCATTTTAATAATATAGTATGACAAAATACCCTTTTATGCAAGGTAATTTTAAATATTTACCAAATTGTCACCTGCTCTATACAAATACACAGCCGCAGACAGCCCCGCATCTTCTCACGCCTGCTTTATCATGCAGTACTGCGTGAGTCCGAAATGCTTCTGTATCGTATCATACATCTGAAATCCAAAATGCTTGTACATGTCAACATTCTTAGGATTATGTGTCTCAAGTGATATCATCATCTTGTGCTTGTCGGCATAGCTGACTACCTCCCCGATAAGCTTCGCCGCAATTCCATGATGCTGCAGCTCAGGATTGACCGCAAGATATATGATATGTAATCTGTTATTCTGGTGAAGCTGGTCCGTCCAGCTCGAATTAAGGTAATCTCTTCCTATAATAAAATTCTTCAGGGTTTTCATCGACGGGTCCTCCTTCAAAAGATATCCGTCCGTCCTGAGCTCCGCGAGAGCCTCCGACAAATAAAAATGCACCAGATTGTAAGGCTCAGCCTCGTCCGACACAACCAGTATGCCATTGATTTCTTCGCTGTCAGCGAATATCTCGCAGGTCTCATAAAACTCGTCCAGATCGCACTTAAAAAGCTCCGGCATCAGTCTTTTTCTGACGTTCTCATCAGGTATCATGCTCACATAGAGCGGATCCTTCTCAAAACATTTGATAAGAAGCTGTTCCAGCTTCGGAAAATCTTCCTTTTTCACTCGATACAACGTGTCACTTGTCATAAAGATTCCTCTTATTTGTTTTCTTATTATTTCGCAGTAACATCTCAAAAATCTTCGATTTTTTCGATGTACGGGCTCCTGTTCATTATACCACTTTTAAAAAAAAGGTCTACCTTTTCTCTTCAATATACAGTTGTATTCTGTTCTGGATTGTGGTTGCGGTCTCATCAAGTCCTCTGTCCCCGGCAAAATAGCCTCCCGCCTCTAATACAGACAGTTATGTATAACCTCCGTTATCTCCCTGACATACTGCGTCGTGTTCCTTATATCCAGAACGAGATATTTCTGCTGGCGCTCACGCGCCTCTGTAAGTACTGACAGCTCATGCGCCGTGTCGATATTTTCGCCGTCGGACACCAGCTTGTCGATAAGGCTTCTCACGACTTCATAGAGATTTTCGTGGTGAATTATCCTGCCGTAGCCCCATTTCAGTCTCTCGCGCGGCTGATTGAGCACATAGCCCGTAAAATACTCGTACACCGCCCTCTCGAATTTGAACGCGTACTGATTGTTGTCTATTCTGTAAATCCAGTTGAGAGCATTTTTTATCCTGTTGAGCGGCTTGTCGGCATCCTTTTCGGAGTTCAATGCATCTATAGCTTTCCCCAGAAATACCACATCGTTCATCGCGGTCTCATAAGGGAACAGCACATCGTCCTGCCAGTTTAATGTTACAAGTGTATCCTGTGCCAGCGCAAACGCCTTTAAAAGCTCTGCCTCGATGCGTGCATCGTCCTCATTCCTCGTAATTCTGCCTTCATTCCCTGGACCGAATGTATCATCACCGCCGGCAGACATATCCTGCGGGTAATTTCTTCCCTCAATGACTGCATTGACGCGCTCCGCCTCCGCTTTCAGGTCGGTCACCGCCTGTATAAATTCGTCCGCCGTCTGCCTGTCCTCGCATATCTCTCTGTCAAATCGGTGGAGAAGTTCATCGGAAACAATCGTGAAATCCACAGGCACAACGTGCAGATTGTCGAGTCTTAACAATATGTACGCATAGAGCTTATGATGGAAAAGATATACCTTCTCATCGTAAAACTCGTCACTGTCATACTGTGAATGATAGTGCGACTCCATAAACTTGCCGCCCGCAAACTCGTTCACGGTCGACGGTATACCCGATATGGCAACCGAGAAATCGTCCGACCATGTCTGGATAGGCGCCTTCGTCCCTACACCGTCAGGGTATGCCTCATGTAAATCTCCCGGGTATTCCTTCAATATTTTTCTGAAAAAATTCCTGTACTCGTAGGTCGAGCGCACATAGTCCTTGTTTCCGTGTGCAAACGCAGGAAGCTCGAAATTAAGGTCCGCGATAACCTTCCCCTTCCACTCGGGGTGTACGGTAAATACCTCCTCATAGGCTCCCGTTGACCAGTCGTACTTGGAATTGATAACACCCCATTCCTCAGCCGCCATGGCACACAAAATTATGGTATTGTGCGGCTTATAACCGCTCTTCACGAGCATGCGCCCTATCTCAATCAACATGCTGACAGCAGTATTGTCGTCCTGAAAACCTGAAAAATACGAATCATAATGACCTGACAGCAGTATCATTCTGTCAGGATTTTCACCCGGAATTTCGCCGACGATGTTATATGAGCTCGCGCCGGGCATTACCTTGGTGTACGCGTCAAAAAGAACCGTACATTCCCTCGCCTGTGCCCCTTTATTCTCCAAAACCATACATTTTTTTATAAAATCCGCATCGGCGCGTGAGATTGAGAACGCCGGTGCGTCACTCGGTCCCGCAATATCCTGCGCGTTTAACGCATTCTCGGCAACCTCGCCGTAGCCGCCCGCCTGAACGGCAATAAAGCCCTTCGCTCCCTTCAGCTTAGCCTGATAAACCGGAAAATTAATCCACCACTCCTCGCGCTGATTGATTTCCGCCATGACAAGCTTGCCCTCGACGGATATTCCGAGACGCTCCAGCTCCTCATAGTCCTCGAGCGTTCCCTTTCCGGCGTCTACAATCTGCACGCTCTCATACCCGTCCGTCACGAAATTCGTCTGGTAAGCGCCCAACTGAAGCTCGCGTTCCTCGTCCCCAAAGCCTGCCTTTATGACCGCGCGCTTAAACTCCCACGAATCCACATCGACCCTGTCCTTGTGGACATTGGCAAAGCCCGCCTCGACCATTCTGTTAAAGATGAGCTCCCCCGCCTCATGCTCCGCCTCGGAGCCTGCGCTTCTGTAACCGAGCACCGGGTTGCTCCTTATGTTCTCAAGCTCCTTCGCCAGATTGTAGGAATACCTCACATCGGCGCTGTCCAATATATTCTTAATACGTTCCTCACTCAAGCTGTCCATATGTCTACCTCGCGTTTTATTGTAAAATAATATAATATCCCAGTCAAAATTTAACTTCCAAGCAATTTATATCCTAAACATACTTACTCTAATTTTTTCCACATAATTATTTCATCTCTGTATGTGCCGTCATCATATTTCATGGCATTTGGGTATCTTCCGGTCTCGACAAAACCTGACTTCTCATAAAGCGCCTTAGCACGCTCGTTTCCATCGATAACACCAAGTTCAATCTGCTCGTAACCCATCTTTTGTGCAAGCTCAGCCATGTAATTCATCATTGCAGTTCCGATTCCGAGTCCCCAAAATTCCTTTACAAGCGCGATTGCAAGCGAGCATCTGTGACTTACCCTGCGCCTTACGCCAACGGACGTTATGCTGCAATTTCCCGCCACCTTTCCGTCCACAAGTGCCATCATCATAAACTCAGACCCGCACTCAAGCATTCTTCCCAATATTTCCCTTTCGCCCTCAACCGTATATGTAACCTCATCCGGATTTCTCAGAAGAAACGGCGTCTCTGCCGCCGTCAGTTTAAGATAATCTATCATCTTTTCAGCATAATCAGGTGTCGTACAGCACAGTGTACACTCTCTGCCGTCCTTAAGAATTATCTTTCTGTCATCAAATCTCATACTGCCTTACCTCCATGCCAAATCTAGTACACTATGTCTGCATTATAACACTGTGAAAAATATTTTGCTACTTATATGATATAACATATCGACTTATGACCAACTTACCATGAATATACAATTTTTAGATAAAAATATGTTAGGTATAAAAATATTTTTATCTGCATATACTTGATAATGTGTCAAGTATATGTTATATTAATATTTGACAATGACAATAGAATTTCCAAACAAAACGAACCCCTAAAGAGTTGCCGCTCCTTAGGGGTTCTTGTCTTTTACAGTCGACCAAACTGAGGCTAGCTACCGACTACTCTTCACCGTCTAACCATTTGCAGATGTAATATGCAATTACACTTGCCATGACGGAGAGTATAAACGACAATATAATTTCCAAACTGTGCACCCCCTTCCAGTTTCCGGTATCGGGGTAGCAACAATTTGATTATATCATCAATGAACATATTTTAAAATAGAATTTTTCAATATAGTCTATAAAAATTGCTTAATATTATGATGTTGGGGTCAAATAAGAATCCCCCCCTGATAGTACCTTGAAAATTTCAC
>CAMEEX010000042.1 GCA_945915235.1 uncultured Clostridia bacterium
AATATCATAGAGAAAAATAAAGTGGTAAGTTGCCAACGATTACTTGACACAAACGTAATTAAGAATAATCTTGATTTTTTTTATAGGTTAGTGTATACTAACAATGAAGGTTAGATATAACTAACTTCCGCGCGTTAAAATAAAAGCTTGCCAATATCACAATATCACCGATATCGGGAGCTCACATATAATAATACAGCAGGCATGATTAGGTGCCGGAAAAGGAGGACATTATGAACGGTATTATTTTAGCAGTTGTCATAATCGCCGCGTGCAGGGCGGTCAAGGTTATCACGAGAAGAGTTTTAAAGAAGCTTGAGAATACAAACGATAATGGTTTTAAGGGGGCTGTCGGAGCATGACGGAGGTGCTGTCAGGGCTTCTCATACCATTTGCGGGCACCTCACTCGGTGCCGCATGTGTTCTTTTTGTAAAAAAGGAAATGAATGTCAGACTGCAGAGGGCTCTCACCGGATTTGCCGCCGGGGTTATGGTGGCGGCATCGGTGTGGAGCCTTTTGCTTCCTGCACTTAGTCAGGCATCGGGTATGGGAAAATGGGCGTTTGTTCCGGCTGTGGTTGGGTTCTGGGCAGGTATTCTGTTTCTCTTTCTGCTCGACAATGTCATTCCGCATCTTCACTCGGACACGGAGCAGGCGGAGGGACCGAGAGCAAATCTAAAAAAAACGACAATGCTTGTCCTTGCGGTGACGCTGCACAACATTCCCGAGGGAATGGCGGTCGGAGCCATATATGCGGGCTATATAAGCGGAAATTCGGGCATAACGATGATGTCGGCGATGGCGCTCGCCGTCGGAATAGCCATACAGAATTTCCCGGAGGGCGCGATTATATCCATGCCTCTAAGAAGCCGCGGCGTCTGCAGGGGAAAGTCATTTCTTTACGGAGTGCTGTCGGGGGCGGTGGAGCCTGTCGGAGCGCTTCTCACAATATTGGCAGCAGGCATTGTCGTGCCGGTGATGCCGTATCTTCTGAGCTTCGCGGCGGGAGCGATGATTTATGTCGTTGTCGAGGAGCTCATACCTGAGATGGCACAGGGAAAAGGAAAACAAAGCGACATAGGAACATTGCTATTTGCGGCGGGATTTACTATAATGATGACGTTGGATGTGGTATTCGGATAGAACATTTGAAGCAAAGGGGATAAGCAGCATGGAAAACGAATTAAAAAAGCCCGTCATCATAGCGCTTGACAATGCATGTACAGAGGACAGTATCGCAATCTTGTGGGAGAAGCTAGACGCCGCCGTGGGGTATGAGGTGTTTGTGGAGGACGTTTTTCTTGCGACGACGGAGAGCACGGATTACACGGCCGGGGGGCTTGAGCCGGGCGGGGAGTACGAGGTGTACGTCGTTGCCATAGGCGGGGACGGTCAGAGGGTAAAGAGTGAGTCTGTCGTGCTTCACACGGCAGCGCGCGGGAGAGTGCTTGACATAACCGATTATGGCGCCGTGGCAAGTGAGGTAGACAATCCAATAATGGCGGACACGCAGAGGCTTTATGACTGCACGCAGGCGGTACAGCGCGCTATAGATGAGTGCGGCGCGGGTGACACCGTGTATGTGCCGGAGGGAACCTTTGTCACGGGGGCGCTGTTTTTAAAGAGTGATATGACCTTGAAGGTTGACGGAAGGCTTTTTGGCAGCAGCAGGCTTGCCGATTATCCGGTGATGAGATACCGCTTTGAGGGGCGGGAGAGCGACTGCTATGCCTCACTTATCAACACGGCGGACGGAGAGCACGCGAACATAACTATATGCGGAAAAGGCTCGATAGATGCCAACGGGCGCAAGCTTTTCATGGAGATTATGAAGGAGAAAAAGGCTGTCCGCGGCAGGGCAGTGTGCATAAGGAACACGGACGGTCTGTATATCAAGGACATAACCATAAGGCAGTCACCGGCGTGGTGCCTGCATACGATATATTGCCGCAATGTGGCGCTCAACAATGTGAAGATATTTACAAAGTATGCCGAGGACGGGAGAAGGTACGAGGATATATTTAACGGAGACGGCTTTGACCCTGATTCTTGCAGCAATGTGTATGTGTTTAACTGTCTGATAGGAAGCCAGGACGACTGCATCGCGATAAAATCCGGGCGCGACGCGGAGGGCAGGGTGGTCGGAATACCGTCAGAGGACATCAGGATAAGCAACTGTTCGTTCACGAGCGGCTTCGGCGTTGCCGTGGGAAGCGAGACCTCGGGCGATGTCAGGAGGGTGCTGGTGCAGGACTGCGTTTTCAAGGATACCTACAGCTTTGCGAGTGTCAAGTCGCCGAGGGGACGCGGCAGCATGGTCGAGGACATCACCTACGAGAACTGCGTGCATGACAACACCTCGACGGAGCACCACGATTGCAGATGGTTCCGTGGTGCGCTGTATGTCGATGAGTTTTACAGCGTGGAGGAGTTCGACGAGAACAGCGCCGAGCCCGTGAATGAGGGAACACCGCACATAAGGAATGTACATTTTAAGAATATCGACACAAAGACCGTTGCGGGCAACGCGGTTTTCATAATGGGACTTGTCGAGAGCCCTCTGGAAAATATTACACTGGAAAATATCAGGGCGGAGGGGCTGTATGGAATGAAAGCCAACAACGTGAATGGGATGAGCCTCAAAGCCGTGCAGGTAAAGGGGTTGAACGGTTCAGACTATATATTTAATAATGTAAAAATTATGTAAAAACGAAAGAAAATTAAGGTATAACCTTCAAAAAACTCATAAAAAGGTATTGAAAAATGTATCTCTCAATGCTACATTATATTCGTGTGAATTCGGGATACCCGAAGTGCAGGCGTGTAATGTAGCATTTCTGCATATTAAAACACAAAGGAGAGCCTTATTATGAAAAAGGGTTTTGTAAAGGGTGCTGCTGTTATGATGGCAGCTATGACAATGCTTACAGGATGCAACAGCAAGACAACTGACAGCACAGCTACAACAGGCACAAGCGCAGCGGACACTTCAGCCGCAGATACTTCTGCAGCAACTGATGCCACAACAACAGAGGGCGCATCAAATGAGGTTAAGCAGAGCTTTGACAAGCTTACACTTGAGTTCGTTCCTTCAAAGGACGCTGATGTTATCATCACAGGAACGAAGGAGCTTCCACAGCTTGTTAAGGACGAGATGGCTAAGCTGGGATACGAAATCGGGGAAGTAGATATCTCAGTTGGTACAAGCTACGACGCAACAGGCGAGGCTATGTCAGCAGGAACAATCGATGTAGGCTGGTTACCGGGTGGTACATACGCACTCTACTCAGACGATGTTGACGTTATCCTCACGGCTACCCGTAATGGTCTTTCAAACGACAGCGAAAATCCGGCAGACTGGAACGGTGACGCTAACGCAACACAGAAGAACGGCCCACAGGTTACTTACTACCGTTCACTTATCTATGCTACACCTTCAGAGTACGGCAAGCAGTTAGCCGAGAAGGTAAACAGCGGCGAGGCACTTACATGGGATGATCTCAACAAGGCTACATGGGCTGTTCAGAAGACATCTTCATCAGCAGGTTATATCTATCCTACAATGTGGCTTATGAAGAATTATGACGGCAAGAAGATAAGCGACCTTGATAATGTTATTCCTCTTGATTCCGGTTATGGTACCGCATTCTCATACGCAGCAGCAGAGAGCGTTGATATCATTGTATGTTACGCTGACGGACGTAACGACTATGAGGAGAGCTGGATGCTTGCTACAGATAAGCAGGATTCAACAGGTAAGCAGGGTATGGGAAGAAGCGAGTCCATCTGGAATGAGCTCAATGTAATCGGTGTTACAGACGGTATCTACAATGATACTGTTGCAATTTCAAAGAGAAGTCCATACTACACAGACGAGCTTAAAGATGCACTTCAGCAGTGCTTCATCAACATTATTAATACTGAGAAGGGTAAGGAAATTTTCGGTGTATACAGCCATGCAGGTTATGCAATCGCAACAGACGCTGATTATGACGGAGCCCGCGCAGCACTTCAGGCAGTTTCAGAATAATACGGTTTAACTCCGGGTTTTACAAAAAGGGGTACCCCACTTGTTGTGGGTACCCTTTTGTTGAATAATGATCGTAGACCCAAGTCGGGTACTTTACAAAAAAGGAATTAGATAATGATTGAATTTAAAAATGTATATAAGACTTATCCGAATGGCTTTACAGCCTTAAAAAATGTGAATTTGAATATTGAACAGGGAGAATTTGTTGCCATCATCGGTCTTTCCGGTGCCGGTAAATCCACAATTCTTCGCTGTATTAATCGTATGCATGATATACAGCAGGGGACACTTACCGTAGACGGTGTTGATGTTGAGAGCCTGAGCGGCAAGTCACTGCGCCGTTTCCGCCGCAAGGTGGGAATGATTTTCCAGAGCTTTAATCTCGTATCAAGAAGTACTGTTATCAAGAATGTTCTGACAGCCGATGTCCCTGACATGCCTTTCTGGAGAGTATTGTTTGGAATATTTACCAAGGAGCAGAAGATGAGGGCACTTGAGAGCCTTGACAAGGTCGGTATCCTCGATAAGGCCTATACAAGATGTGACCAGCTCTCCGGCGGACAGCAGCAGAGAGTTGCGCTTGCAAGAACCTTAAACCAGAATCCTTCGATCATTCTTGCCGATGAGCCTGTTGCGAGCCTTGACCCGGTAACGGCGCGTCAGGTTATGAGCGATTTCGTGCGGATTAACAAGGAATATAAGATTACCATTCTGTTAAATATACATCACGTTGACTTGGCACTCAATTACTGTGACCGAGTAATCGGTGTGAGAGCGGGCGAGATAGTCTTTGACGGGCCTGCTTCAAGCATCACGCAGGAGCAGCTTGATGAGGTATACAACGGAACAGCAGTTCCTACCACAGAGAAGTCCGATAACTAGGAGGTGCACAGATGAGTGAAGAATACAAAGCACCCAAGGCTAAGGTGAAGCTTTTTGACCGCATATTCAAACCGCAGGTCATCACCATCGCAAACGGTCACACGACAGTCAGACCGAGAAGCAGAATGCCTCTCATAATCATAGTGATGGTACTTGTGATTGCGTGGGCGCTTAAAATGACCAATTTCAGCTTTGCCACGGTATTTTCGAGAATAAATGAGCTCTTTGTAATTCTCGGCAAGATTTTCCACCCTAAGTGGAGCTTCTTTGGCAAGGTTATATCACCACTTATCGACACGATAAAGATGTCCATTCTGGGTACCGTCATCGGCTGTGCGCTTGCACTTCCTTTTGCGGTGCTGGCATCGAGCAATATCATACACAATCGTGTTGTTGTGAGCGTAATCAGATTTATACTGGCACTTATAAGAACCGTACCTACACTTATCATTGCCCTTGTCTGTGCGCTTATCTTCTCACTTGGTACGTTTGCGGGAACGCTTGCCATAGCGATATTTACCTTTGGTGTAGTCGCTAAGATGCTTTATGAGAGCATAGAGACCATCGACATGGGACCGTTTGAGGCGATGGAGGCTCTCGGAGCGAACAAGTTCCAGTCCTTCTGGTCTGCGTGTATTCCACAGATTTTGCCGGTATATTTAAGCCACAGCCTCTACTGCTTTGAGATGAATGTCAGAGCATCGGCGATACTCGGATATGTAGGTGCCGGCGGTCTTGGAATAACAATCAACGAGCGTATCGGCTGGCGCGATTACAACGGTCTTGGAATGGTGCTGCTCGCACTGTTTGTGGTCGTTGTCGCAATCGAGTTTTTCAGCGAGTATCTGAGAAAGAAGCTCAGCTAGGTAAAGGAATATTAGTGAGAAAATAAGTCACTGAAAATCAGTGACATAGGAGATGTTATGAAAAATGATACCAACAAAAAACAGAAAACGGAGAGCATCTTAGCCGCGGCGGAGAAGAAGCTGACCGTTCTCGAGATGTACGAGAGACAGCCGCACAAATGGCTTCTCTATCTTGGAATAGTGCTTGTGGTTGCGGTGATGATCGGCTGGTCTGCGTCGGATATAAGGTTCTCAGGCATGACGGCTACCGGAACTGAGGTTGCCAAGGGCGTTCTGCACGGAGTATTTCACCCGGACACCAACCTGCTGTTTGGCACAGGGGACTCAGATGTGCCGTATCTGCTCTTACAGACAATCGCGATAGCAGTGCTTGGTACACTCTTTGGTGCTATTTTGGCTATTCCATTTGCATTTCTTGCCTCGACGACGATTATGCCGAAGCCCGTTGCATATATTTTCAGAATTTTTATTCTGCTTATCAGAACTATTCCGAGCCTTGTGTGGGCCCTCATGTGGATACGAGTTACCGGTCCGGGAGCTTTCTGTGGAGTTGTGACACAGTCGGTGTGTTCGATAGGCATGATTTCAAAGATGTATATTACGGCGATTGAGGATCTGGATACAAAGATACTTGAGAGTCTTGATGCGATGGGCTGTACACCGTTTCAGAAGATACGTTACGGCGTGCTTCCGCAGCTCACGGCGAGCTTCATATCTACAACGATATACAGATTTGACATTAATCTGAAGGATGCGACGACACTCGGTATCGTAGGTGCCGGCGGTATCGGAGCATCACTTATGCAGTGTTTAAACAGCCGACGCTGGGCTATGGTGGGTGCATTTATATGGGGACTTATGGTTCTTGTTCTTATTATAGAGCTTGCTTCCACCAAGATAAGAAGAAAGCTTGCACGCGGCTAAATATATGAAATATTCTTGAAGCAAATTCATGGAAAAATACATGGCAGACAACAGCAAAGTTGTTTGCCATTCTTTTTTATTTGTGGTAAAATTATACATAATAGTATAGTGGAGGTGCCAAAAGCATGTTGAGAATGATTTTTGCTGTTGTTTATATACTTTTGGTTGCGTTTCTTATTGGCTGGTGTATTGCAGCAGGGAAAAAGAAAAGTAAAATGTCAGTGCCTGTTATCCAGGTTATTACGGCAGGTGCAGTCACTTCGCTTTTTTATGCAATTTATCTTATGGTTTCCGGCAAGGGAGAGCAGCCGGCAGCCTTCTTTATGGGCTTATATTATTTGAGTGTGAGCTGGCTTACATACTTTTTGACGAATTATGCCATGGTATACACGGAGGTGCGCCTTATCACGGTGGCACCGAGATATATTTTCGGGGTTCTTATCGTCATAGATTCCATCAGCATAATGGTAAACAATTTTACGGGACATGTGTTTACGATGAAGCAGGTGCTCGACGAGAGCGCGGGTACATATTACTGGACGTCACAGCCTGCGATTTTCATGAATGCACACCTTATGCTGTGTTACGTTATGGTGGCACTTACCTTTATCGCTTTAATTTATAAGATGATTGTGGCACCGCGTTTTTACAGGAGGAAGTATTCCGCCATATTTATAGTACTTGTGATAGTTATTTTGGTGAATGCGGCATTTCTGTTTGTCGGCCTTGAGATAGATTTTTCGGTACTTTTATATGCCATAATGGGACCGCTGGTATGTTATTTTACATTGTTTTCCACGCCCCGTGAGCTTGCGATGCGGACACATTCGTATGTTGTTGAGGAGATGGGAAACGGTATTATATGTTTTGATATAGACGGTGCATGTGTATATGTAAACCGTGCGGCAAAGAGCCTGTTTTCTGCATGGAATGAACAGACGGATATAAAGAAAATTGAAGAGGATTATATAGACTGGTATAACAGATATAAAAATTCAGACAAGGACAGTGATTATTGGGACGGGGAGCTGTCGATAGCCGGAATACAGCACTTCTTTGGATTTGAATATCGCAATATGAAGGATGAGGACGGAGTATCGATAGGGTGCTTTTTCAGAATTGAGGATAAGACGGAGGATGTGAAGCGGTTTAAGGATGAACAGTATCGTGCAACTCATGACCGTCTTACAGGTTTGTACAACAGAGAGGGATTTTTTGATGAGGCGAAGAAATTCGTTAGGGAACACCGGGGGGAAGAGATGTGTATGCTTGCCTCGAATGTTAAGGATTTCAAGCTTGTAAATGAACTGTTTGGCAATGATAAGGGGGATGAGGTACTGCTTAAACATGCAAAACTGCTTGTGGACAATGGTGCAGAGGAGGCTGTGACAGGAAGAATATCGGGTGACAGGTTCAGCAGGGTTATATTGAAAAAGAACTTTGATGAGAAACTGCTTAAGGACAATGTTGAGGCATTGTGTTCACTTGCTGACGACAGCGTGTACAAGATGCATATATATGTAGGCGTGTATGAGTTAAAGGATGAAAATGAATCCGTTCAGACTATGTATGATAAGGCGAATATAGCCATTGAGCGCATAAAGGGTGACTATCAGCAGACAATAGCCTATTATAGTGACAGCGACATGGAGAAGCTTATGCATGAGAAGAGCGTTGTGGCTGAGTTTGACAAGGCTATTGCTAATGAGGAGTTTTGCATGTATTTACAGCCGCAGGTGGACTGCAAAGGCAATCTTTTAGGGGCGGAGGCGCTTGTGCGATGGCTTCATCCTAAGAGAGGACTTCTGTATCCTGACTCATTTGTCGGAGTTCTTGAAAAGGCGGGACTGATATACAGGCTTGACAACTATATCTGGGATAAAGCGGCACAACTGCTTTGCAAGTGGAAGAAAGAGGGCTTCGATAACTATCATATATCTGTAAATATTTCTGCAAAAGATTTCTATTACCTTGATCTATACGAGGTATTTACAGGGTTGATAAGGAAGTATGGCATTGAGCCGGAAAGACTTAATCTTGAGATAACCGAGACGGTTATCATGTCGGATGTCAAGATGCACATGGAAGTTGTGGACAAGCTTCAGAAGTTTGGTTTTCATATTGAGATTGATGACTTTGGCAGTGGGTATTCATCACTTAATACGCTGAAGGATATCAAGGCAGATCTGCTTAAAATTGATATGTTGTTTCTGCATGAAACCGAAAATCAGGCAAGAAGCAGGAAAATTCTTAATTCAATCATATCCATGGCGAACGCACTTAATATGCCTGTCATAACAGAGGGAGTAGAGACGAAAAATCAGCTTGATTTTCTGTCGGATATGGGATGTGGCATGTTTCAGGGCTTTTATTTTTCAAAGCCTGTATCCGTGGAGGAATTTGAAGAGAGATATCTGAAAATAGACAAGAAAAATAATTAAACGGAGGCGGTTTTTATGAAGTGCACGAGAATTCCCCTTGAGGCGGAGGTAACGAAATACGAGCTCGGAAAGGGCTTGGAGGACGGCTTCGAGCTGTTGTCAGATGTGATCACGAAGGGCTGGATTGTGACGGACAAGCTCATGCAGGTAAAGAGGGACAACGGAGCGATAGTGTGCCCGTACATAAGACACAGAAGAGGAAGGACGTTCATTCAGGAGGGCGATTACATCATCGTCGATTCCGACGGGACGAAGCAGGTAGTGGGCGAGGACAAGGTGTTCAGCAGATATAAGCGTATTGACTGAGTCTGATTTTGAGGATAATACGGTTTGACACATAGGGATTGGCGGTTGCGGCAACAAAGGCTGTGGCTGCCAATCTTTTTACTTTATATAATAGGATATTATAGGTAGAGTGCTCTGCATTGCAGAAATCTTTCTTGACAAAAATATCATTATTGGTATAATAAAAAAGCAATTTGAAATCTGATTTCAAATTCGAATATTGATTATTTGGAAATTGAGGAAGAGACAGAGTTATGGATAGAAAATTTTTTGAAGGACGGAGGCTGTCGGTGCGAATTGCATTTTGGCTGCTTGCGGGCATGCTGCTTGTCGGCTGCGGCCGCGCTGATGGTGAGAAAGTTGGAGACGGACAGTCAGGGCAGACCTCAGAGGGAAAATTAAAGATAGTTGCGACACTGTTCCCGCAGTACGATTTTGCGAGGCAGATAGCCGGCGATTACGCCGATGTGACACTTCTGCTTCCGCCGGGAATGGAGAGCCACTCGTATGACCTGCGGCCGTCGGATATGATTGAGATAAGGGAGAGCGATATGTTCATATACACCGGAAAGTATATGGAAACCTGGGCGCAGACGATAATCGACAGCCTCGACGACAGCGTCATGGTCGTGGACGTATCCGACGGTATAACTCTCGAGAAGGAGGAGGACTATTTCGTGGACGAGATTGACCACCACCATGACGACGCGGACGAACATGACGATGCAGATGGACATGATGAGCACCATGACGATGCAGATGAGCATGATGAGCACCACGATGACGCAGATGAGCATGATGAACATGAGCACGACGAAAGCAGCGGCTCTCACAGCTCTCATTCCCACGCCGGGCACACTCACGAGTACGACCCGCATATATGGACATCGCCGGTCTATGCGATGCAGATGGTGGAGAATATAGTCGATGCGCTTGTGGAAAAAGACCCTCAGCATGAGACGGAGTACCATCAGAGGGCTGACGAGTATATCGGTAAGCTCGCTGAGCTCGATGCCGCGTTCAGACAGGTGAGTGAGGACGCCGCGCACAAGACCATATTTTTTGGCGGGCGGTTTGCGATGACATATTTTGTGAGGGAGTACGGCTTTGGCTGTGTCTCAGCGTACCATGACTGCTCGGCTGAGTCGGAGCCGTCGATAAGCAGTGTTATGAAGATGATTGATGAGATAGAGGAGAGTGGGGCGAAGGCGGTTTTCTATGAGGAGCTTGTCGACCCGAAGGTGGCGAGAACTATAGCCGAGGAGACGGGTGTGAAGCTTCTGCTTCTTCACTCGGCGCACAACGTCAGCCGTGAGGAGTATGAAAACGGCGTGACCTACCTGGATATAATGTGGCAGAATGTGAAAAATCTGAAGGAGGGACTTAACTGATGGCACAGCTTAGATGTGAGAATATAAGTGTCGGATACGAGGATGGCATAGTGGTCTCCGATGTGAGCTTTGAGCTAAACAGAGGGGATTATGTGTGTATTGTCGGCGAGAACGGAGCGGGAAAGAGCAGCCTGTTAAAGGGAATATTGGGGCTTGCCAAGATACAGAGCGGAAAAATTGAGTACGGCGACGGCATTGGCAGGGCTGATGTCGGTTATCTCCCGCAGCAGAAGGACTACCAGAAGAACTTCCCGGCGACGGTTAAGGAGGTTGTCATGTCGGGGTTTCTGAATAAGATGGGACTCAGACCTTACTACAACAAGGCTGAGAAGGAGAAAGCCATGGCGATTTTGCAGGATTTCGGAATGGCTGACTATGTGAAGGCATCGTTCGGAAGCCTCTCGGGTGGTCAGAAGCAGAGGGTGCTCCTTGCAAGGGCGCTGTGTGCCACGGACAAGCTTCTGCTCCTCGATGAGCCGACGACGGGGCTTGACCCGGTAGCAACCGAGGAGCTCTACGAGCTGCTAAAGAGATTAAACCGCGAGAAAAAGACAACCATTCTCATGGTGTCGCATGACCTGAACAAGGCTGTCTCGGACGCGGGGCTTATTCTTCATGTGAACAAGCGCTCCGGCTGCGGATACTTCGGACCTGCGGACAAGTACTTAGACAGCGAGGCGGCGAGACATTTTCTCGGGCTTGATTGCAAGGATAACAAAGATGAGGCGGAGACAAAAAGTGGTAATGAGGCTGACAACGGCAGCGGCAGGAAAAGCCCGCTTTTAGATAAGGTGGAGAAGGGAGAACGCTATGTTTGATACATTGAAGCTTTTATTTTCATATGATTTCATCGTGCGCGCCATGGTTGCGGGCGGGCTAGTCGCACTGTGCTGTGCGCTGCTCGGCGTAAGCCTCGTGCTTAAGAGATTTTCGATGATAGGCGATGGTCTGTCCCATGTTGGCTTTGGCGCGCTGTCGGTTGCGGCTGTGATGAACGTGGCGCCGCTTGCAATCGCGATACCGGTTGTCATCGTGGCGGCGTTCTTTATATTGAAGCTTGGCAAGGACAGCAAGGTTCAGTCGGACTCCGCAATCGCACTCGTTTCCTCGGTTGCCATAGCAATCGGTGTCACGGTCACATCGCTTAGCGGCGGGCTCAACACAGATGTGTACAGCTATATGTTCGGAAGCATACTCGCCATGAGCAGGACTGACGTGTATATAAGTGCCGCACTCTCCGTGGTTGTGCTCATACTCTTTTTCGTGTTCTATCACAAGATATTTGCTATAACCTTCGACAGCGACTTTGCGAAGGCTACGGGCGTTAAGGCAGAGTTCTACAATATGCTCATCGCCGTGCTCACGGCACTCACGATAGTTGTCGGAATGAGAATAATGGGAACCATGCTCATTTCAAGCCTTATCATATTCCCGACGCTCTCGGCGAGTGCGGTTGTGAAGGGCTTCAGGAAGGTTGTGATAATCTCTGGAATTGTGTCAGTGGTATGCTTTTTTGCGGGGCTCTACAGCTCGTACAGCTTTAACCTTCCGGTTGGGGCGAGCATTGTGCTTGCAAATTTTGTGGTTTTTAGTATACTTATGATTGTGGGAAAAATTTTACGCAAATAGTGTGAATATACTAAAAATTTTCAAATATGGAGAGGGATATGAACATTTTAGAGGCTGCAGAAAAGTATAATCCGGAGAAATACGCTAGGGCATGCTGCGACACGATGATGAGAAAGTTTGAAGCAGATAAGCTTCCGCCGGAGGGCAGATTTCACTATCATCAAGGCGTTTTTTTGAGTGGAATGTATAGGACGTATGTTTTGACGGGCGATGAGAAATACTATGACTATATTAAGGCATGGGTTGACTCGACGATAGACGGGAAGGGCAATATCAAGCTCTACGACAAGGGACAGATGGACGACATAGAGCCGGGAGTGCTTCTGTATCCTATATATGAGAGAACCGGAGATTTAAGATACAAGAGGGCACTTGACACACTCATCGCAGATATGGAGAGCTATCCGCGCAATGAGGACGGCGGTTACTGGCACAAGGCATGGTGCGAGGGCGAGATGTGGCTCGATGGTCTGTATATGGGAGGACCGATTACGGCGCACTACGGAAGTGCGTTTGAGAAGCCGGAATGGTTCGACATGGTCGCAAAGCAGATTAAGCTTATGAAGGAGCACACCGAGGACAGGACGACAGGTCTCTGGAAGCACGCGTGGGACATCAATAAGAAGGCTCCTTGGGCTGACCCTGTGACGGGACAGTCACCTGAGTTCTGGGGCAGAAGTCTCGGCTGGGTTCCGATGGCGATACTCGATGACCTCAGATATATCCCTGAATATCACAAGGACTATGATGAGCTTGTGAGCATTATGAGGGAGCTTCTGGAAAATATATGCCGCTACCAGTCCGAGGAGGGACGCTGGTATCAGGTTGTCGACAAGGGCGGTCAGAAGGGCAACTGGCTCGAAAATTCCTGCAGTTGTCTCTTTGTAGCGGCGATATGCCGTGCGGTTAAGAAGGGTTTCCTTCCTGAGAGCTATCTCGATATCGCAGCCAAGGGCTATGTGGCAGTCAATGACTCGCTGACCTGGAGGGGTGACGACCTCATCATCGGAAATATCTGCATAGGAACGGGAGTGGGCGACTACGACTTCTACTGTGCAAGACCGACCTGTGAGAATGACCTTCACGGCAGCGGCGCATACCTTCTCATGTGCGCGGCAGTGCTCGACTCAATGAGAAAATAGGTGATTGCCTGACTTATATCAATATGTAAGGAGGTTCCGCTACGGAGCGCATTTACGTTGCAATCGATTTAAAATCTTTTTATGCGTCGGTTGAGTGCATTGAGCGTCAGCTCGACCCGCTCACCACCAATCTTGTCGTGGCAGACACGAGCAGGACGGAAAAGACAATATGCCTTGCCGTCTCCCCATCTCTTAAAGCTTACGGGATACCGGGGAGGGCAAGGCTTTTTGAGGTTGTACAGAAGATGCGCGAGGTGAACAGGCAGAGGGCTTTTAAGCTGAAAAGAGGGGAGCACTTTACCGGTGAGTCGGTTTTTGCGCCCGAGCTTGCGGCTGATCCGACGCTCAGGGCGGGATATATTGCGGCACCGCCGAGAATGGCTTATTACATGGAGTACAGCACGAGAATCTATCAGATATATCTGCGCTATATTGCGCCCGAGGATATCCATGTGTATTCCATCGACGAGGTCATGATCGACATTACGGAGTACATGGGAATGTACAATCTTACGGCGAGGGAGCTCACGACCAAGCTTATACGCGAGATTAAGGCGGAGACGGGCATCACTGCCACCGCAGGGATCGGCACCAATCTGTATCTGTGCAAGGTTGCGATGGACATAGTTGCGAAGCATGCACTGCCCGACGAGGACGGTGTGAGGATTGCACAGCTTGACGAGATGAGCTACAGGCAGCTTCTGTGGGGGCACAAGCCGCTCACGGATTTCTGGCGCGTGGGGCGCGGTTACACGAAGAAGCTCAACGAGTACGGCATGTACACGATGGGCGATGTGGCGCGCTGCTCCCTCGGAAATAAGGATGACTACTACAATGAGGAGCTTTTATACAAGCTGTTCGGTGTGAACGCGGAGCTGCTCATCGACCACGCGTGGGGCTATGAGCCGTGCACGATGGCTGACATCAAGGCGTATAGGTCGGAGACGAACAGCGTAAGCGAGGGGCAGGTATTGTCGTGCCCGTACACGGCTGACAAGGCGAGACTTATTGTCAAGGAGATGACCGACGGTCTCGTGCTGGGGCTCGTCGACAAGCATCTTGTCACTGACCAGCTTGTGCTCACGATAGGCTACGACATAGAGAACCTCACCAATCCCGAGATAGCTAAAAAGTATAAGGGAGAGATCGCGCTTGACGGTTACGGCAGGCGCATACCGAAGCACGCGCACGGCACGCAGAACCTTCCACACAGGACATCGTCGACGAGAATTATAATAGACGCAATGATGGAGCTTTTTGACAGAATTATCAACAGCAATCTTTTGGTCAGAAGGATAAACGTGGTCGCGTGCAAGGTGGTTGACGAGAGCCTCGCGGACGATGAGCCTGAGTACACACAGCTTGACCTGTTTACCGATTATGAGAAGCTCGAGCGAGATAAGCAGGAGGAGAAGAAAAAGCTTGCGAAAGAACGTCAGATGCAGCAGGCTGTACTCGATATCAAGAAGAAATTCGGCAAAAATGCCATACTGAAGGGCATGAATCTGGAGGACGGAGCGACCGCGATATCGCGAAACGGTCAGATTGGAGGGCATAAAGCGTGAACGGGGATATATTTAAGGGAAAAATTAGTGAGGATTTTTACAAAAACACTGTCAATGATGGCAGATATGATGATATAATAGGTATGCCACATCATGTATCAAAGGACAGACCGCACATGTCACAGGCAGACAGGGCGGCTCAGTTTGCACCGTTTGCGGCGCTGACGGGTCACGGCGAGGCTGTCAGAAGAACGCAGGAGAAGGTGAAACTTGCGATAGACAATGAGATTGAGCATGATGAGGAGCCTGACTATGTAGAAAGGGAGCTTTTACCGGATGAGTGAAATTAAGCCTGCCAGCACGAAAAATCTTAAACTGAAATCGGCAAGAGCTGCCATGGATTTGTCACAGCAGGAGCTTGCCGAGCTTGTTGGAGTGTCGAGGCAGACTATAAATGCCATTGAGAAGGGCGATTACAACCCTACCATAAAGCTGTGTATAGCTATCTGCAAGGTTCTTGGCAAGACCTTGGATCAATTATTCTGGGAGGAGTAGTAGGCTAAGAGAAGGTCTACCATTCTTCCGTAGCTTTTAACGCCGTCAGTCTGTGCGTTCGCCACAAGATAGGCGTTGTTTACGGCATCAGCCACCTCGGCAACGGGGGTTTCAAATTTATCCCAGTATTTGCTGTCATACAGATAATCGCGCATGAGCTGTGCGTCCATGCTCCTGTAGAGCTCAGTGTAAACGGTGGCTCCGCAGTTGGAGTAGACCGAGTTCAGGACGTAGGAGAGCGCATTTAAAATACCGCTGTACTGAAAGTTCACATTGTCGGAGTGTATGCACGCGAGATATGCGATAAAGCCCGCCTCGTCCTCGCGCATGAATCCGCGCAGATGCGAGAGCTCATGGCATATGGTGTCAGCCTTCACATAGTCGGGAACGTCGTTGTTGTAATTTGCCTCGATGGTGAAGGAGTACACTCCGGTTATAAATTCGTAGGACATCACCTTGGAAAACAGCACGGGCTTAGCCTTCGGGTAGCAGCCGGAGAGCACGGGATAAATTGTGCCGAGGTTTTTCATGGCTTTGACCGCCTCGGCTCTTGTGTCCGTGTTTTTCAGGGAGAAGATGGCTCCGTATACGGTGCCGTCCTCGTCGTCGGGAACCTCAACCGTGTCGATATACGGAACGAGGGCGTTAGCCTCCGAGATAAGCGAGCGGCACAGGTCGACGAGCGCGTCGGTGGACTGCTTGGTTATCTCAAGCCCCGAGTAGTAGGAGAAGGGCTTCCTGTGGTAGTTGACACCGCAGTTTACCGTGAAAAGTGCGAGCACCGTGAGAAGCAGCGCAAAAACTCTTGCATACATCGTGGGAATTTTTCTGCCGCGCTTTTTTATTATGAGAAATACGGTTCTTCCGAGCACGAAGAACACAAGCAGCACGCCGAGAATAATGAGAAGCTCATACAGCGAGAACGGCAGCAAACCGACCAGCCTTCCGACGGTGGCGACCAGCGCTCTGTAGATATGTGTTGAGTACCATTCGGCAAAAGCGGTGCTTTTTCGAGCGGCTATATTGAGCCCAAAGGTTATGACAAGAAGCACGGCGATGTATGTAAAAAAGAGTATCCGTTTTTTCGTAAAATAATTTCTTATGCCTGTTTTAATTCGTTCTGTAAGATTCATTATATCTCCCTATGCTATTTGTTTTTTTAGATGTTTGCGAAACGCCACAAGCCGCATAAATACGGCATTTTTCCTCATGAGGAAACTTCCTTATGAGGAAACCTCCTCATGATATAGTGGAGTTGTTCAGAAACAAATTACCGCCTGACCGGGCTGTTTTCACGCAGAAGCGGTAAAATATATCCTATTTTTGTGTATTTTAATTGTATATTACCGCCTGATTGACTTTCTTGTTCTAATAAGCCGTATTATTTCTCGTATATCAGCTCTTTTTGCAATAATAAGGTACTGATTTTACCGCCCGAGATAGAAATTTGTTAACGCAAGCGGTAAGTATAGCTATTTTTTCTTTCTTTTGACGCAGCTATTACAGCCTGATAATATGTATTAAACTCTTAAGCGGTATTCATTAAGCAAAACCAAAATTCCCGGGCGGCTTTACATTGCATTTTGCAGTTCCACGTCAATCACAAACAGCACAAACAACTATTAAACTCAATTTACCGGCTGTTTTACACCTACTACATTTCTGCGTTTCGCAATAGTCCAGCGTTGCCGGGCTATTGCGAAATCACACAAATATATAATAAATTATAAGGTTGCTGTCTGAAATGTAAAGATTTTTTTTACACCCTAATCTGTACAGGTAAAGTGTGGTAATTATTCAGGTAGGCATGTAGTTATATGGTATTATAGACAGAAAAAGCGAATTTTGGTAAAATACAACTATAAGTATGAAGTATTTTGAGAAAAATGTCAGAGGAGGAGGCGGTAAGGCGTGAACGACAATATTTTGAGAAGCCGCAGAATTCTGATAAAGAGGTCTGATGACGGCAGGGTGGTGGCAGACACAAAAATTCTGAGATATATCAAGGACAATAATATATGCTTTGTCGCTGCTGACAGTCTGGCAGACAAGGGCAACTACAATGTGACGGTGCTGATTTTCGGACCGGACAAGCTGTATGAATATGAAGGAAATATTGCGGGCGGAGTGGTTGACAATACGGTTGCCGTTCTGCTTGGCAGGCACAGGGAGAAGGAGGAGCGCAGAAAGCAGCGCTATGCCATCTCGACGAAGGGGATTGTGACAGAGCTGTGTTTCGGCGACAGGGAGGTTAAGCTTGGCAAGCCAATGGTGCTTATGACCGTGAATATGAGCTCGAAGGGGATACTTGTGAAGATGGACAGCGGAAGCCTCGAAAAGGGTGACTGCTTTAGAATGATAATTCCCGTTGAGGGAAGAACACTCACATTTTTCTGCACGGTAGTCAGGATACAGAATGACGACATGCTGACAGAAGAGTACGGTTGCGAGATAGTGGGAACGCAGTTCGAGACGAACACGCTGCGATGATGGGTGGCGAAGGGCGTTTGCAGGATAACATAATATAAAGTAGAAGGGAAGCTCAGATGGATAAAAGAAATCTGCGTAAGCTGCCAATAGAATATCTGTGGGAAGGGCTTGTGCTCAAGGACAACATCTATGACAATACGGGGGCGACGCTGCTTGTACCGCGCGGCGAGAGGATTACACGCGACAAGCTCGAGAAACTCTACAATTTTAATAAGGGCGATAAGAATATCATGGTGCATGAGGACGCGTATTACGACATACTCACGGACACGAGGATATCGCAGCGCAAGAGGCAGAAGCTGACGGAGAGAGTCTCAGGCTACGGGACATTGAGTGACAGCGTCGGCGGAATGATGCACCATGTCGATGCGTGGTTCGAGAGCGATGAGCTCGAAAAGCTGGTTCAGAATATATCGGAGAAGCTGATAGAGATAGACCCTGTCACAATATTTTCCTGCATCAATTTTCCGAGACCGATGGACGAGGGCTTGCAGAGACATTCCCTTAATGTATCATTTATGAATGGAATGATAGGGAAATGGCTGGGGTTGCCGCAGAAGGACGTCAGGATTCTCGTTCTCGCCGGGCTGCTTCACGATATCGGAAAGACAAAAATTCCCGAGGAGATATTAAACGCTCCGAGAAGGCTGACGCCAAAGGAGTTCAAGGTTATGAAGCAGCACCCTATATATTCGTATGAGATGTTGGGAGACCAGTTCGATGATGCCGTGCGCGACGCGGCGAGACATCACCATGAGAAGCTCAACGGCGAGGGATACCCGGACGGACTGAAGGGCGATGAGATATCGCTCTTTACGAGGATAACTGCGCTGTCCGACATATACGATGCAATGGTCTCAAAGCGCAGCTACAAGGAGGCAAATCTTCCATTCGGCGTGTTCGACATGCTCTACCGGGACGAATTTAAGGGTCTCGACAGAAAACTTGTTATGACCTTCTTAAAGAATGTGCGGAGACAGTATATCGCCAAGAGGGTGCTGATGTCGGACGGCGGAATAGGGCTTATCAGGTACATTCCGGTAAATGACGCGGCGCACCCGATTGTGGAGCAGGATGATAAGCTGTGCCAGACGGACGGAAGGTGGTATTGCAGGGAGATACTTACTATGTAAGTTTTGAATGTATAACGGGATATGTTTATGCGTATCGGCTCGGGTTGTACGGGGCTAAGATGTTCTAAGGACTCTGATATAGAACTTATTAAAGTGCTCGCCACCGTTGCAAAATCAGCCATCCATGGCTGTTTGCAACTCAGTCAGCCTCCGTGCTGACTGTGGCTGGGTAGTGAACAGAGTCCTAAGAACATCTAAGCTCCTCCCCAAAGTCGCGATACGCATAAACATATCCCGTTATACATGGCAAGGGTTTATCTATCCTATTTGCCACGACAGCGTGGGTATTAAGGCGTCGGAACATGCCGGTGTAATTTTTGAGTGTATAAGGTGTTTGAGGTGTGTGAGCATGTTTTTACAACGCAATCTGCTAAGAAAAAGTTTGTCTCAGTTGTATTTTTCATGCCTGTTGCTTAAATATTATCATTCGGCACTGAAAAATATTAACCGGAAACATTGTATCACTTTAAGTTTTTAACCGCCTATTTTACATTTTTCGAATGTTGCAGACATGGCGGGAGAATTGAATGTGCAATTAAGACAAAATAGAAACAAGGGTCGACAATGAAGTCTTTAAGATACTTTCGTTGTTGGCCTTATTTTTGGTTTTGGGAGGGAAAGGTGACGGTATTGTATCGTGGTATGTTTATTTTATATCTTTTTACT
>CAMEEX010000043.1 GCA_945915235.1 uncultured Clostridia bacterium
TTAAGCAAAAACTTATTATCTGTAAACAAATAAGTTTTTTCTTTTTTACTCCTTTCATCTGTAGTATAGTGTGCTATGATAATCTAGTATTGAAAACTAGATGAAATAATATCTAATGATGTGATATTTGGTATGAACTTCGAATATACATCGTTTTATATAGGAATATAATCCGGAGGGTAAGATAATGAGCTATAAGATTATTGTGGATAGTGGATGTGATTTACCGAAAAATCTCAGGGAGAATGAGCATTTTGTGGTTGTTCCGCTGACACTTTCTGTCGGTGGAGTTGATATCGTGGACGATGAGAGTTTTGATCAGAAGGACTTCTTAAAGAGGGTTCACGAGGCGAAGGAGTGCCCTAAGTCAGCCTGCCCGTCACCGGAGAGATATTTGTCAGAGTATGAGAGCGCAGAGGGCAATGTATATGTCATACCTCTCTCGAGCAAGCTGAGCGGCTCCTACAACAGCGCGCTTGTCGCAGCCGATATGTACGAGGAGGACGGCGGTAGCAATCATGTCCATGTGTTCGACTCCATGACAGCCTGCTGCGGTGAGGCTGTTATCGCCATGAAAATTCAGGAGTGCGAGGAGCAGGGCATGGGCTTTGACGAGGTGGTTAAGTCCGTGACACAGTTCCGCGACGGAATGAAGACATATTTCGTGCTTGAGACGCTCGAGACCCTCAGAAAGAACGGAAGGCTCACCAACCTTCAGGCTCTTCTTGCCAATGTGCTGAGCATCAAGCCGGTTATGAGCGCTAAGGAGGGAGAGATTATTAAGCTCGAGCAGACGAGAGGACTCAACAAGGCTTTAAAGCGTATGTGCGAGATTATAGTTGAGAATGTGACCGACCCTCAGGACAAGGTTCTTGGAATATCCCACTGCAACTGTCCGGAGCGCGCCGAGTACGTCAAGGGGCTTCTGCTTGAGAAGTGCAGTTTCAAGGATGTCGTCATTGTGGACACGGCAGGAGTTGCGACAATGTATGCTAATGACGGTGGAATTGTTGCGGCTGTCTAATATTTCATACGCAGAAAAGAAAAAGTGCGTTATTTGTAATAAATTAAATAAAATTTCAAAAACCTATTGCATTATTACATGGAATGATGTATTATGTACAAGGTTCGCTTGTGTGGCGCAGTTGGTAGCGCAACTGATTCGTAATCAGTAGGTCGTGGGTTCGAGTCCCATCACAAGCTTTTTTGTTACTCTTTTTAGGAGCGTGGGATATCAAGCAGGTCGGGAAAGGGGTAATACATGGGTAGTGCGATAGATATAAGCATAGGAAATCAGGGCTTTGACGATATAAGGGAGAAAAATTATTTTTATATTGATAAGACGTCTTTTATTAAGGAATGGTGGGAGTCGAAAGATGTGGTTACACTTATAACACGTCCGCGCCGTTTCGGAAAGACGCTCAATATGAGCATGCTGAACTGCTTTATGTCTGACAGGTATGCCAATCGTGGGGATTTGTTTGAAGGACTTTCAGTGTGGGAAGATGAGAAATACAGGAGCCTTCAGGGGACATATCCTGTTATATTCTTAAGCTTTGCAGATGTGAAGGCAGACAATATCCGTGATGCAAAGGCACAGATTAAGATAAAAGTGTCAGAGCTGTTTGACCGGAACGATTTTCTGTTAGACGGTGATGTGCTCGGCGAAAATGAAAAGGATATATTCAGGAAGATGTCCATAGATATGGACGATGTTCTGTGCACCTCAGCCGTGAATATGCTGTGCCGTTTCATGCAGAAGTATTATAATAAAAAAGTGATTATTCTGCTTGATGAGTATGATACTCCTATGCAGGAGGCGTATGTGCATGGCTATTGGGACGAGTTTACCGCGTTTATAAGGAGCATGTTCAATTCAGCGTTTAAGACTAACCCATACCTTGAGCGCGCTATGATGACGGGAATAACAAGGGTTTCGAAGGAGTCCATATTCTCCGACCTTAACAATCTGACCATTGTGACGACAACCTCAGACAGATACAGCACATGTTTCGGTTTCACACAGGAGGAGGTATTTAAGGCACTTGATGATATGCAGCTTGGAGAGTGCAGGGCTGATGTGAAGAGATGGTATGACGGTTTCATTTTCGGCGGGCGCGGGGATATATATAATCCGTGGTCAATCACGAATTTTTTGAAGGAAAAGAAGTTGAGACCGTACTGGGCATCGACAAGCTCTAACGGGCTTGTGAGCAGACTTATACAGACTGCACCGCCAGATATCAAGCAGATGATGGAGGACCTCATAGACGACAGGGAGATAGTTGTAAGCTTCGATGAACAGATAGTGTTTAACCAGCTCGGAAAGGACAGGAATGCCATATGGAGCCTTCTGATGGCGGGCGGGTATCTTAAGCCCGATGAGATAGAGTACAGGGGCGAACTGTTAGAACCATGGTATCATCTGTCAATCACAAACCTTGAAACCAAGAGTATGTTCGGAAATATGTTCAGGACATGGTTTACCGACAATGACTGTAGCTATAATGCATTCGTGGAGGCTATGCTTCAGGGCGATTTGGACGCCATGAATGAATACATGAACGAAGTTGCACTTGTGACAATCAGCAATTTTGATGTCGGGATAAAACAATCCGAAAAATCACGTCCGGAGCGTTTCTATCACGGCTTTGTATTGGGACTTATGGTTGACCAGACGGAGAATTTCGAAATTCGTTCTAACCGCGAGAGTGGTTTTGGAAGATATGATGTAATGATGATACCTAAGAAAGCCTCGCTTCCGGCAATAGTCATAGAGTTCAAGGTGCACAATCCCAAGAGGGAGCAGTCGCTTGAGGCTACCGCGCAGGCTGCACTTAGACAGATAGAGGATAGGAACTACGATGAGGAGCTTATTGCGAGGGGCATAGATAAAGGACGCATAAGGCATTATGGCTTTGCTTTTGAGGGGAAAAAGGTACTGATTGCAGAGTAATTTTGTAAAAAACACAATCCCCTGAAACAAAAATAACATATCTGCACACTATTTATATGAAGGAAGAATATACAAGCTTCTTTTTCAAAATAGTGTGCATTTTTATGCAAGCGAGGGAGGCTGCCTATGAGAACAAATTCAAAGAAAAAAAGATTTCTGGGTGCTGTGTTTACGGTATGTGTTATCAGCCTGTGTGCGCTCGGCTTGAGCGCGTGCGGGAAAAGTGCTTCAGATGTGCAGGGGAGCGGGGAGGATAAAAGCAGTGAGACACAGAGTGACTGGTGGATAACAGGGTGGTATTTACAGGGAAAGACGGTGCCGATGCTCATAACCGACCTTGAATATTGCACGGTATATCAGGAAGCCACCCCGATAACTCTGTTTGCGGAGGAGGGCGGCGATTTATCACAGTATACTGACGGTGATATTATAGAAATAAAGATTGACACGATAAGGGAAACCATGCCATGTCAGACGACGGTGTACGATGTGAAATTTATCGAGAAGGGCAATGTCATGGATATAGACATGGACGTAATCGACTGGCTCAACGAAAATGGCTGGATTGATTTAGAGACAACGACAACAGAAGACTGATAACCAAAAGGCGCACCGGGTGTTCACTCACACTGTGCGTCTTTTTTCATATAATATGGTATATCCTAAAGAAACAGGGGTCAGAATGAATGGCAATCCTGACAATTAAGGACCTGGACTTTTCCTATCATAGTCCGCAAGGCGAGACGAAGGCACTGACCGATATCAACCTGACCGTTAATGAGGGAGAGTTCATTTCCATAGTCGGACCGTCCGGCTGCGGCAAATCGACTCTCCTTTCTATTATTGCAGGGCTTACACCTGTGACGGGGGGCTTTTTTGTCAATAACGCGACAATCGGATATATGCTTCAGCGCGACCACCTTTTTGAGTGGCGGACGATATATGACAATGTAATTCTGGGGCTTGAAATAAAGAAAATTCTCACACAGGAAAATATCGACAGGGTGAACAGACTGCTCGAGAGATACGGGCTGGAGGCGTTTAAGAACAAGAGACCGTCTGAGCTGTCGGGCGGAATGAGACAGAGGGCGGCGCTCATCAGGACGCTTGCGCTCAACCCGGATATACTGCTTTTAGACGAACCTTTCTCGGCGCTCGACTACCAGACAAGGCTGAGGGTCAGCGACGACATAGGGGAGATTATAAAGGAGGAGAAAAAGACGGCGCTTCTGGTGACGCACGATCTGTCGGAGGCGATTGCGATGGGCGACAGGATAGTGGTTCTGTCGGAGAGACCGGGCACGATAAAGGAGATAATAGACATTCATTTTGGCGGATTGTCGCCGCTTGAGAGAAGAAATGCACCTGAGTTTCAGGAATATTTTCATGAATTGTGGAGGTGTTTTTCGTAGATGGAGGCAAATAAAAAGAGGAATTCGGGTAAAAAAAATCTTGTCGTCAGTCAGTCACAGCAGATATATCTCGAGGGAATACGGAATGAAAAGGTAAGGGTAAACTGTGTGAGGCTGCTCATTCTCGTGCTGTTTGTGGCTCTCTGGGAGGTGTGCGCGAGAACAGGCGTGATAAACGACTTCATTTTCAGCAGCCCGTCAAGGATTGTGAAATGCTTTGTCAGCATGTGTGCCGACGGCTCGCTTTTCAGGCATATGTGGGTGACGCTTTATGAGACCTTCATAAGCTTTTTCCTCGTAATAGGAGTAGGTCTTGTCGCGGCGGTACTCATGTGGCTCTCGAGAAGCTTTTCAAAGATTATAGAGCCATATATAGTGGTGCTCAACAGCCTGCCTAAGTCGGCACTCGCGCCGATACTCATAGTGTGGCTCGGCAACAATATAAGAACCATAATCATTTCCGCGATATCCGTCGCGGTGTTCGGAACAATCCTGACGCTATACACCGGGTTCATGGAGATGGATCCCGATAAAATCAAGCTCATAAAGACACTCGGCGGAAACCGCTTCCATGTCCTCACAAAAGTGCTCATTCCCGGCAATCTCGCCGTGATACTGAACACGATGAAGGTAAATATGGGACTCTCCCTCGTGGGCGTAATCATAGGAGAATTTCTCGCCGCAAACGAAGGACTCGGTTACCTTATCATATACGGCAGCCAGGTGTTCAAGCTCGACTGGGTTATGTTAAGCATCATAATACTCTGCATAATGGCGACAGTGCTGTATCAGCTTATCAATATACTCGAGAGGGTGCTTGGGAGGAGGTATAGCTGAAGAGAAATTTGAATGACGAACGGGACGTTGTGTAAATTTAACAATTCACCGCAGGCACGCTCTTGCTGCTCATCGCTGGTAGCGGTACATAAGGCGGTAAAATACACCGCCTAAGTACCGACCGCTCTGAAGCACCTGCTTGTGAATTTGTTAAATTTACACAACTGTTCAGTTTCAGTATTGCGTTCAGAAATTAAATTGAAATTACCTAGCTATTTTAAAGATGATGTTGGGAGCAAAAATTGCTTATTTGACCAAAATATTAGCCGAATATCAGAATAAGATATACGGAACTTGCTTTTGGCGGACATAAGAATTACTGGGTAATAAAATAACGATATAATGTAAATTACACTATAAGATAATACAAACAGCGTATACCGACCAATATATATTGTTTTGGCTGGCATACGCTGTCTGTTTATGGTAACTATTATATTCTGCCGTAGGCATCGAAAAAAACAGGTGTTAAAATATGCCCCACAAAGTAAAGGGCGTATAACGGGGTGGGGGATGGGTGGGGCGACTTTTGGGAGGGGGTTAGAGGGGGTTGGGGCTCCGGGGAAGCCTAGCCGGAGCCGACATGGAGGTCGGCTCAGATGCCACGCTCACGGAGGAGCGGTTGGCATCGACGGCGTATGTCCGCAATAAATTTCCCGGAGCCCCTAGCCCATCTTACCCCGGACAATGGAGCGCCATGCATCTCCCACCCCGTTATACCGTCATAAACTAACATTTCATATTTTAACACCGTCCGTTTCAATACCCCACATAATTGAATTTAATTCAGCTCATGCATAAACCTCTCGCGGATAATGGAGGATATGTCCTCGACGTCGTCCTTTCCGAGTCCGGGGAGCTTGTCGTAGGGGATGAAGCCGCCTGCCATGGAGGCATGCCCACCGCCTCCTCCTATGTCGCGCAGAGCCCTTCCGGCTATCGCGCCCGCATCGTAGAGTGCGTCCTCGCTTCTTATCGAGAGCTTCACTCCATCATCGCGGAAGGAGTACACCACTGAGAAGTCGACTTCCTTTAGCTGAAGCATGAAGTCGGACACACTCGCGATGAGTGCCTCGGGGCAGTTGTAGCCCGCGTTTGCAAAGCTTGCAGTGCCGTACACCTGAATACTGTTTATCGCCGCGGCGTACACCTTGAGGTCTGAAAATTCCAGAGTGCTGTTCTCCAGAGAGTTGATAACCCCGTGGTTGCTGTGCTTGAATACCCTGTAGAACATGTCCATGTCGAAGTCGGATACGCCACGCGAGAGTCCTTTGGTGTCCATTCTTATGCCGAAGCACAGAACGGTCGCGGTGTTGTCGTCCATCGGAATGTCATTTTCATAAAAATAGCTCGCGATGATTGACGCACATGCGCCAACCTCGGGTCTGATGTCGTAGAAGCGGTATTCCGTGTCAGGTGGTGCGGTGCGTACACCGGTAGGGTGGTGGTCTATGCAGATAATCTCCTCGCCAGTCATGTTGATGATGTTGGAATTGCCCTTCTGCGAGTCGACGAGTATGACCTCGTCATCGTCGGTCACGGACGGAAGATCGTTGATGTTATATATTTTTATTCCGGCAAGCTCTATCATCTTAGCAGTGCTGTGCCTGTCGATGCGCCCGCTGTAACAGAGCGTTGACGAGATGCCGCAGTGCTGTAAAAGCTTGGAAAGCCCGTAGCCGCTGGCTATCGCGTCGGGGTCTGGGAAATTGTGCGTCTGAATGTAGACATGCTTGTGGGTGATGTATTTTAAAAGTTCCTGAAATTTTGTCATGAGGTATCTCCGTTCCCCGTTCATATTTAAAATCATGGCATCATTGTGATGTTGAGGTCAACTGACATTGTGACCCTGATATCATCATTATAATATGTTCTTATTTTATATTCAACAGTACTAATTATGCATTTTTTTCAACATTGCCTCCGATTAAGCGGCCTGGAAGTTCTTTTTTCCTATTAGTCGGTGCAAACTTTTCTCTGTACAAATTTATTTTCTTATGTTAGTATATCTCTTGATACAGCATTTTAGTACTGTACAGTGTGAGAAGAAAAAGGTTATGAAATGAGGAGCAATATGTTTTTTGGTAAGAGTAATTCAACTTCAGATAAAAGAAAGAAAAATTCCTGCAAGGCGGCAGCGTTTACGCTTGCGGGAGCCATGCTTATGAGCACGGTGGCACTCACGGGCTGCGGCAAGGCGCCGATTGCACTGAATGCCAAGACCTTCATACTCGAGCAGGGCAACAGCATGCCGACGAGCCCGTCAGTCTATGTCAAGGGCAAGGACGAGGACGTGGCTAAGACGGTTCTGAATGCGGACGGGGTTGACTGCGATACAGTGGGAACCTACACGGCGAAGCTTGTGCACCCGGACAAGACACTCGAGATAGAGGTCAAGGTCGTGGACACGACCGCTCCGAGCGTAGAGCTCTACGGCGATGAGTTCTCCGTTGCGCCGGGACAGACACTCAGTCTCACGGATGTCGTGAAGTCGGTGTCGGACAGGGCATCTGTCACGATAGGCTTTGCAGACGATATAACGAAGGCTGACGCGGACAAGGTACTCAGTCAGTCGGTAGTGTATAACGAGGCGGGAGCGTACAGCTCAGAGATATGTGCTAAGGACGCATACGGCAATATGACAGTCATGCCTATCGTCATCATGGTTGTAAATGACAGTGAGCCGCCGGTTCTTGGCGGTGTCAACAAGACAGTCTACGCTACGGTAGGAAATGCGGTGGATATCCTCGCAAACGTGACGGCTACGGACAATATTGACGGTGACATAACCGCTAAGATAACAGCCGACACCTCGGCGGTGGATTTTAATACTGCAGGAACCTACACGGCGGTCATATCCGTCAAGGACGGAAGCGGAAACGAGGCTAGGGAGGAAGTATCTGTTGTCGTTCAGGATCCTTCATCTACGATGAACAGCGGTTCTACGGTAACAGTCGGAACCGATTTTGACTCTTATTCCTCAGAATATGTGCCTTTTGGATTTGGCTCGGAGGTAGATGAGAACAACAGACCTACGGGACTTCAGTGGTACATCAACAGATACGGCAAGTATACAACCGATTTTATACAGCCTCTCAGCAACACTATTTATCTCACGATGGACGAGGGCTATGAGTATGGACTGACAGAGGGTATTCTTGACACGCTCAAGGAGAAGAATGTCAAGGCGGTGTTCTTTATAACTCTTCCTTATGCAAAGGAGAACCCTGAACTTGTTCAGAGAATGATAGACGAGGGTCATGTCGTCGGCAACCATTCCGTGACACACCCTGCTGCGGGTCTCAGCACCCTTACGGTTGAGCAGCAGATTACTGAGGTGAAAGAGGTTAACGACTATGTGCTCGAACATTTTGGCTACCAGATGTATCTGTTCAGGTTCCCTACAGGCGCCTTCAGCGAGCAGAGCCTTGCGATAGTCCAGAGTCAGGGCTACAGAAGCGTGTTCTGGAGCTTTGCTTACAAGGATTGGGTTGTCGATGACCAGCCTGATGTAGAGACGTCCCTTGCCAACGCGCTCAACAAGGTGCATGGCGGAGCTATCTACCTTCTTCACGCGGAGTCCACGACGAATGCGACGATGCTTGCGGATTTTATCGACGGCTGTCGTGCGAAGGGCTTCGAATTCGGATATTACAGTAAGGTCGATTAATGCAGATGATAATGCGGACAGGTACTTTAATGAGACTGTATAACCGTTCAGACAGAAAGGATTTTACAGTTATTTAAAAGGTAATATGCAGGGAGGGATTGTCATGGCAAGGAGACCTAAGAAGAAACCGGTGTGGAAAGGGCAGAAGCGGAATGCGATAGGGCTTCCGTTCACCTTTACCAAGTATATTTTGTATGATAACAAGCTTGTCATAAGAAGAGGCTTTTTAAACATCACCGAGGACGAGGTGGAGCTGTACAAGGTCAAGGATAAACAGCTCAAGATTTCTTTACTCGGAAGGATATTCAACTACGGAACCATCAGCATATATGCCAGCGGCGTGTATAACTGTGACAATGTTCTGAAGAATGTCCACAAGGTCAGAGCCGTGTCTGCACTTATAGAACAGTATGTCAATGCCGAGCGCGACAAGTACAATGTCCGCGGAAGGGATATGGCAGGCGACGCGGGAATAAGACCGGGTGAGGTTGACAGCGACGGAAACGGAATACCGGATATTTTGGAAAATCAGCCATGTGACTGTGAGTGTCATGACGATTGTCATTAGTAATAAGGCAGATTATTTCTGCTGAAAATAAATACATTTGCGGAGGAAGCTATTTATGGAAAAGAAGTTAAGAGTAGGTATCTTAGGTGCAACAGGTATGGTGGGACAGAGATTTATCGCTCTGCTTGAAAATCACCCATGGTTTGAGGTCGTTGCGGTTGCAGCGAGCCCACGTTCAGCAGGAAAGACTTACGAGGATGCTGTAGGCGATCGATGGAAGATGGATACGCCTATGCCTGAAAAGGTAAAGAAGATGATCGTTCTCAATGTAAACGATGTTGAGCATGTCGCTTCACAGGTCGATTTTGTATTCAGCGCTGTGGATATGACCAAGGAAGAGATTAAGAAGATTGAGGAGGACTACGCTAAGACGGAGACTCCTGTCGTTTCCAACAACAGTGCACACCGTTGGACAGAGGACGTTCCTATGGTTGTGCCTGAGATTAACCCTGAGCATCTTGCACTCATCGAGACCCAGAAGAAGAGACTCGGAACAAAGAGAGGCTTCATCGTTGTAAAGCCTAACTGCTCAATCCAGAGCTACACACCTGCACTTGTGGCATTGAAGGAGTTCGGACCTAAGGTTGTTGTTGCCACAACTTATCAGGCAATCTCCGGCGCAGGCAAGACCTTCAAGGAGTGGCCTGAGATGGTAGGAAACATCATTCCTTACATTGGCGGCGAGGAGGAGAAGAGCGAGCAGGAGCCGCTTCGTATCATGGGTAAGGTCGTAGACGGAAAGATTGAGAAGGCACAGCTTCCTGTCATCACAACACAGTGTATCCGTGTACCTGTACTCAACGGCCACACGGCAGCCGTATTTGTAAGCTTTGAGAAGAAGCCTACAAAGGAGCAGATTATTGAGAAGTGGAGAAGCTTTTCAGGACTTCCTCAGGAGCTCAACCTTCCTAGCGCACCTAAGCATTTCATACAGTACCTTGAGGAGGATAACCGTCCGCAGGTTGCACTCGATGTAAATTATGAGAACGGCTTCGGCGTATCCTTCGGACGTCTTAGAGAGGACACAGTGTTCGACTATAAGTTTGTAGGTCTTTCACATAACACAATCCGCGGTGCTGCGGGCGGTGCGGTTCTCATCGCAGAACTTCTCACGGCTCAGAAGTATATCGAGGCAAAATAATGGGTATCGTTATACGAACCATGACTATAGAAGATTACGACGGTGTCCGCAGCCTGTGGCTCACGATAAAGGGCTTTGCGATACGCTCCATCGACGACTCGAGGGAGGGCGTTGACATATTCCTCAGAAGAAATCCGACGACAAGCGTTGTGGCTGAGGACAACGGCATCATTGTGGGAAGCATACTGTGCGGTCATGACGGCAGGAGGGGAACCCTCTATCATGTGTGCGTCGCACAGGACTACCGCAATAAAGGAATTGGAAAAGCCATGGTGGTAAGAGCTATGGAAGCGCTCGAGGCTGAGCATGTGAGCAATGTCACTCTCATCGCATTCACCGAGAATGACATCGGAAATGCTTTCTGGAAGCATATCGGCTGGCGGAAAAGGGAAGACTGTAATTATTACGATTTTGTTCTCAACAAGGAGAATATCATTAATTTTAACAAATAAGAAACGAGGAAACACAATATGGCAAATTATCCAACACCACATATAAATGCGAAGCCGGGAGATTTCGGCAAGACGGTGCTTATGCCGGGAGATCCGCTGCGCGCTAAGTTCATCGCCGAGAACTTTCTTACCAATCCCGTGCTCGTCAACAATATAAGAGGAGTTCAGGGCTACACGGGCGAGTACAAGGGCGTCAAGGTGTCCGTTATGGCGAGCGGCATGGGTATGCCGTCAATCGGAATTTACAGCTACGAGCTCTTTAACTTTTTCGAGGTTGACAATATTATCCGTGTCGGCTCGGCGGGCGGAATGCAGGAGAACGTGCATGTAAGAGACCTTGTAATCGGTATGGGCGCATCTACTAACTCCAACTACGGCTCACAGTTCGGTCTGCCGGGAAGCTTCTCGGCTATAGCGAGCTACCCGCTCATGGCAGCAGCCATCGAGTCCGCCAAGGAGAACGGCGCTAACTATCACGTTGGAAATATTCTCTCATCTGATACCTTCTACAGCGATGACACGGAGGCTTCCGCCAAGTGGCGCAAGCTCGGCGTGATGGCTGTAGAGATGGAGGCAGCAGCTCTTTACATGAACGCTGCCAGAGCAGGAAAGAATGCGCTTGCAATTCTCACAATCTCCGACCACCTTCTCACAGGTGAGGCTACGACGGCGGAGGAGAGACAGAATTCCTTCACACAGATGATGGAAGTTGCACTTGAGACAGCGGTTAAGATGAGCAGATAAGTGTCTTAGATTTTGGGAGGTGTTTTTTGTGGCTGATGCAGTAACAGATGTATTTGCAGCTGACGAACAGCAGCTTGCCGGCATGAAGGCATGGTTTTTTAAGGAAAACATAAGAATAAATGAGGAAAAGGCAGCCATCGAGCACGAAAAGGAGCGCATGGCTAAGGAGAACGAGCTGTTCGAGAAGAAGCTGGAAATTCTCAAAAAGGAATTGTACAGGCTTGCCGTGGAGAAGAAGGCGATGGAGCAGGAGCGTATCCGCTTAGAGCATATGAAGAAGCAGTTTAACTCCGAGAAAAGCGCCGGCGCCTACAGCATGAGAGGTCAGTCGACCACATTCTTTAGAGGCGTCGCAAGCGAGCTTGCCCTCAAGAAAAGGTACAAGGATTTGCTTAAAATATACCACCCCGATAACATGTGCGGAGATACTGATACGGTGCAGCGCATCAATCAGGAATTTGCATCTCTTAAAAAGAAGTACGACAATTAAATAGCGGTTAATCATTGCAGGACATCGTGGGGACACGGTGTCCTGTTTGTTTTGCTTGTCTTTTTGTTGATTTATGATGAAATGGTAAGCGTTTACATGAAAAACACAAAACAAACACACATATTTGTGCAAAAGCGTATTTATGCTCAGATGTAAGCATTTTCAATTTGTTAGATATGCATAAAAAAATTCCACATTATGGTTGAAATAAAGAAAAAAAGATGGTATTATGGTTTTAATCGGGTATGTATGTGTGCAATTTATTATACAAATTGCGATATATGCCCAAAAATCTTTTAAGGAGGATATTATGAAACACAAGTTATTAAGACGTGTTTTGGCGTCGGTTATGGCATTACTTCTCGTAATCGGTCTCTTACCGACGACTTTTGCGGGAGGAGGTATTAAGGTCAGCGCTGATGACGGGAATTACACAACTGTAGAGTATGTGTTTGAGGCAAAGGATCTTACTGAATTTGCTCAAGGATCAAAGGCTGACGGAGATACAGAAAAAGCCGGAACAGATAATTACTTTGAATTAATCTACAGTGCTAAGTCGAAGGTTGATGGAAGTAAGAAGTCTTTTGACGATGGCTATTCATCGGAGCAGAGAGTTAATTTTGGTGGTAAATGTGCAACTGATAAGAATTCTATCAAGATTACAACAAGCAACCCTGCTACCGTAAAGGTATGGTGGGCAGAAGGCGGAGAGGATAACCGCCAGATTACTGTACTTAATGCAGCGGGTGAAGAGGCAGCAAAGACCAGCGATACAGTTGCAAAGAATGCAGCATGTATATCTACGTTAGAGCTTAGTGATGCCGGAACATATTACATTGGAAGTACACCAAACAACAATTACATTTTCAAGGTTGTAGTTACGGAGAAGGTTCCTGTTGAGGAGCCTAAGACATATAGCTTTGAGACAAAGGATCTTACAGCATTCGCTGCCGAAGCAAAGGCTGATGGGGATACAGAAAAAGCCGGAACAGACAGTTATTTTGAATTAATCTACAGCAAAAAGTCAAAGGTTGATTCAAGCAGTAAGACGTTTGAAGATGGATATACATCAGGACAGAGAGTTAATTTTGGTGGTAAATGTGCAACTGACAAGAATGCTGTTAAGTTTACAACCAGCAATGCAGCTACCGTAAAGGTATGGTGGGTAGAAGGCGGAGAGGATAACCGCCAGATGGCTGTGCTGAAGTCAGATGGTACAGTGGCAGCACAGACTAAGGAGACACTTTCAAAGAATGCAGCATGTATATCTACATTAGAGCTTAGTGATGCCGGAACATACTATCTTGGTGGTCTTGAGAATAACAACTATATTTTCAAGGTTGAGGTAACTGAAACTCCGGGAGGAGCAGTTCGTCCTTCAAGAGCAGACTGGTCAACAGTAGAAGCTCCTGTTATAACGGGTGTAGCTCTTGATGAGTCAGATAAGAATACTGTCAAGGTAACGGTTAATGCCAATGTCAGCTATGATGGAGCAGATAAAGTAGTAGTTTCCATGAATGATGAGGCAGGAAATGAGGCAGGCAGCAGAACTTCATCTGCCGAAAAAGCTGTCCATGAGCTTGCGTTTACACCTGATGCATCAGGCAGCTACACATTCACTGCAAGTTTGGTAAGAGATGGTGAGGAGAATAAGACAAGCAATTCCGAGACATTCGAGTTTGTTCTTCCACTTACGGCTCCGGTAATTTCCTACGGTGTAAGCCTTGGAGGCGGAAAGGTAGAGCTCAAGTGGAGTGAGGTTAAGGAAGCTGAGAGCTATACGATAACAGTTGATGGAACAGATAAGACATACACAACAAGTGATTTATCATATGTAGTAGATGGTCTTGCTGCTGATACGACATACACATTTAAGATTGTGGCTAACAGAGGTGCTGATGTGTCATCCGCATCTTCAATAGATGTTAAGGTTACAGCAGAAGAGCAGAGAGTATGGGCATTTTCAAGATATGGTTCAAGTGTTGATACAAAGAACAATGGAGTGACAGGTTCGTTTGATGATGGACAGTTTACCGTATTCAGTGAAGGTGGCAAGGGTAAGATTGTGCCGGGCTCGACAGACGGACTTACTTTCTACTATACAATAATTGATCCAGAGACAGAGAACTTCACACTGACAGCTAAAGTTCATGTAGATAAGTGGACACTTTCAAACGGTCAGGAAGGCTTTGGTATGATGGTAGCCGATACGGTTGGAAAAGACGGCGATGGAACAGCATTCTGGAACAACTCATATATGCTCGGCGCTACAAAGATGGAATATTATTATGATGGCGAGTCTGTAACAACAGATACAACTGCTGCTAAGATTTCCATGAAGATTGGTCTTGGTGGAATTGTAAGACTTGGTGTAACAGCAGATGATGTTGCCGCTATCAAAAAGGGCGAGATTACAATGCCTGCTAATTTTTCAACTGAGTCTACAACACTTGAGACAAGTTGTGCAACTCAGGGTTCAGGAACATACAATATTGTAGGTAATTTCAGTGGAGTTGAGCCGACAGGAACAGTTGCAGAGCCTGTGACTGATTTCGTATTACAGCTTCAGAGAAACAATACAGGTTATGTCCTTCGTTATCTTGACAATGATGGAAATGTAATTGCTGAGAAGCTTTACTACGATCTTGAGAGAAATTCTCTTACACAGATTGATAAGGACAATATTTATTTAGGATTTTATGCATCAAGAAATGCAAGAATTACTGTATCAGATGTTAAGCTTGAGCCAATTAACCCGGCAGATGATGCTCCTGCCCAGGACAGAGAATATGAGCTTGTATATCCTAACTATGTTGTTGAGTCAGCGACAGTTGCTAACAGCAAGGATTATACACTCACCTATTACGGAAATGCCGATGGTACACTTACAGTTACAGCACCAAACGGTGAAAAGATTGCCGACAATGTAAAGGTTGAGGCAAATAAGAAGTACAACTTCACTTCTGAGATTGCTGTTGGAGACAACACATTTACAGTTTCCATGACACCTGATGCGGATTTTGTTCCGGGTGAATACAAGAAGCTGACAACCTATGAGACAAGCACGTTCACTCATACGGTTAATTACAAGCATATTGGCGGCGAGAAGTACATCTATGTTGCACCGAACGGCAATGCAGGAGCAGCAGGAGGTAAGACCAGTCCTGTAGATATTTACACTGCAGTTAAGTATGCAGCTCCGGGACAGGTTATTGTTCTTGCAGGCGGTACATACAACCTTACAAAGACAGTAAAGGTTGAAAGAGGTATAAACGGTACAGCGGACAACATGATTTATATGGTTGCCGATCCGGACGCATCTGAAAGACCTGTATTTGATTTCGGCAGAAATTGTGCAGGTATGATTCTTGCAGGTGACTACTGGTATTTTGAGGGATTTGACGTAACAGGTTCTGCCGATGCGACAAAGGGACTTCAGTTATCGGGAAGCAATAACACACTTGATAGCATTAATGCTTACAAGAATGGTAACACAGGTATTCAGGTAAGCCGCTATCTTACCAGTGATCAGTTTGATCAGTGGCCGGCAAACAACTTAATTCTCAACTGTACATCATACCTTAACGCTGATAAGGGTTATGAGGACGCTGACGGTTTCGCAGCTAAGCTTACAGTTGGTGAAGGAAATGTATTTGATGGCTGTATCGCTGCATACAACGCAGACGACGGCTGGGATCTTTTCGCAAAGGTTCAGACAGGTTCTATCGGAGCAGTTACGATTCAGAACTGTGTAACATTTAGAAATGGTTATGTTCTCAGAAACGAGGCCGGTGAGCTGGATATCAATGGCACTGTATTAGTAGATGCCGGAAACGGTAACGGCTTCAAGATGGGTGGAGACAGCATGAGTGGCAAGCATGTTCTCAAGAACAGCATTGCTTTTGAGAACAAGGCTAAGGGCTTTGACTCAAATAGCTGTCCTGATATCAGGGTATACTCATCGACAACCTATAACAATGAAAGCTACAACGTAGCGTTCTATACCAACACTGCCGTGAACACAGATTTCGTTGCTGATGGTGTTCTTTCAATCAAGACAAACAATAATGTGAAGGAAACATTCAAGCTTCTTGGAACTCAGGATAATACTAAGGTATATGGTGAGAGCAATTACTACTTTGATGGTAATGAATCAGTTAACTCAGTAAATGCGAAGGCTGATGTTTCATGGTTTACAAATGTGGATACAACAAATGCTATTTCTCTTTTATTTAACAGAAATACAGATGGAACAATCGACATGAAGGGTCTTTTTGATCTTGCAGATGCTGTTCCTGCAAATGTTGGTGCCAGAATGACAGGTAAGGCTTCTGTTAACACGAGCGATTTGGTTGCAGATAATGAAGAGCCAACTGAGCCGGAGGAGCCAAGTGAGACACCAAGCGAAGAGCCGAGTGAAACACCAAGTGAGGAGCCAACAGAGGCACCAAGCGTGGAGCCGACGACACAGGCACCTGCATCATCAGCACCGAGTGGTACATCTGTTGGTGACTCTGTAGTATCAGGAACAGACAGCACTGTAACTGAGACTGTAGGAAGGGATGGATATGTTTCAGATAATGTATTTGCATCTCTTATCAAGGACAATAAGACACTTGTTGTAAATGTAACAGATGACAACGGTGAGGTCATAGCAACCTTCACTATCGATGGTTCTACATTTAATTCTGTTCCTGATTCATTGTTCAGATTAAATGTAAAACTTAACGATTACACACCGGCTTCCGAAAAGACCAGAGAGTTATTACAGGTTGAGGATAAGGATATGCTTGTATGCACATTCGACTCAGTTGGATATCTCAATGGCAAGGTGAGCGTAACTGTTAAGGCTGACGGTTTTGCGGCAGGTACACAGTTAAAGCTTTACTACTACAATGAGGAGCTCAACACTGTTATGGACAAGAACCAGATAGTGACAGTCGGTGAAGATGGAAAGGTAACCTTCACGGTTGACCATTTCTCGACATATGTTCTTGTAGATGCAGGTAAGGCACTTGTTACAGCACCTTCAACAGGAGTTAAGACGTCTGCATCAGGACTTATGGGAATTATACTCTTAGCTGGTGGCGTTGCAGGCGCATGCTTCTTCAGAAAGAGAAGATAATTTAACAGAAGCTTATATATAATGAGGTTTTTATTATAGTAACAGCCCCGGCAATTATTGCCGGGGCTGTTATTGTATATCAGGGGAGTGGGTGCGGGTGGATTTTGAATGTGTACGGTAGTGGATAAATCAGATATAACGAATTACGCTCAATTATAATGTATACAATAGAAATACGTTACAAAAAGTGTTAAATATTACATAAATACATTGTAAAAAATGTAATATATCACAAAAATACGCTGCAAAAAGTGCTATAAGACACAAAAATTCGTTGTAATTTTTGTTATATGAACATATACTATATATAGAGCATTGTCATTTTGGAGGTGTGTTAATGTACAGGATTGCTATGGAGAAGCTTTACAAATGGAAAGAGCGGAGTAACCGCAAACCGCTGATTATCGAGGGCGCAAGACAGGTAGGCAAGACATGGCTGATGAAGGAGTTTGGGAAAAAAGCCTATGAAGATGTAGTGTATATTAATTTTGATGCCAACTCAAAAATGGCAGAGCTGTTTGGCGCTGACCTTAATACAGAGCGGCTTATAATGGGAATAGAATTGTATATTGGAAGGAAAATCAAAGCTGAAAGCACGTTGCTTATTTTTGATGAAATTCAGGAGGTGCCGAGAGCACTTTCTTCACTCAAGTATTTTTATGAGGACGCGCCTCAGTATAATATTGTGTGTGCAGGTTCACTATTGGGGATAGCACTGCATGGAGGAACTTCTTTTCCTGTCGGGAAGGTGGATTTTTTGAGTTTGTATCCTCTGTCGTTTAAGGAGTTTATCATGGCAACGATTGGCGAGAGATATGCACAGCTTCTTGACAGCGGAGATTACGATATGATAAAGGCATTTAAACAGACGTATACTGATGCGCTGAAACAGTATCATTTTGTTGGCGGCATGCCGGAGGCTGTATTGAGCTTTTCTCAGAACAAGGATTTTAATGAAGTTCGAGATATTCAGAAGAGAATACTTTTTGCCTATGAGCAGGATTTTTCAAAACATGCGCCGATAGATATTGTGCCAAAAATACGAATGATATGGAACAGTATTCCGTCCCAGCTTGCCAAGGAGAACAAGAAATTCATATACGGTCTTGTCAGGGAAGGCGGGCGCGCAAAGGAATATGAGACGGCGATAATGTGGCTCAGCGACTGTGGGCTCGTTCATAAGGTCAGCCGTGTAAACACGGCAGAAATCCCGTTGAAGGCGTATGAGGATTTAAAGGCTTTTAAGCTGTTTATAGTTGATGTAGGACTATTAGGCTGCATGGTAGGCTTGAAGCAGGGCGTACTTCTTGACGGCAATGAGCTTTTTGTGGAATTTAAGGGAGCTCTGACGGAGCAGTATGTATGTCAGCAGCTCAGCACGCTGGAGGACTTGAATGTATACTATTATACGAATGACAGGGGCTCATGCGAGATAGATTTTCTTATTGATACAGGAGAAAAAATAGTGCCTGTTGAGGTTAAAGCCGAGACAAATCTCAAGGCGAAGAGCCTGAGAAGCTATTGCGATAGATTTTCACCTGAGCTTGCGGTCAGAACATCAATGTCTGATTATAAGAAGGAGAGCTGGCTCGTAAACTTGCCGCTGTACGCCATCGAGGAAATATTAAGTTGCTAAATAGCTACCCAGGTGTTAATATTAGAAAAAGCCATAAAGGGGAGTGGAAAATTTGAAAAATTATAGTCTCAAGAAAATCTGTATCGTGATAGCGTTTGCGGGGCTGGTGCTGTTTGCAGTGCTCAACGCGGGCAGTATCTCGGGGAAGATAGCGCTTATCGGAAGGATACTTATGCCGTTCTGGATAGGAATTTTCATGGCGTTTATACTTAACATGCTGATGGTTCCGATACAGAAGTTTCTGGTGCGGTTTATTTTCAAGAAGAATAATAAGCCGGCAAAGCCGATTGCGATTGTGTTGTCGTATCTCATCTTTGTACTTATAATTGTCGCACTGCTTGCGTTTGTGATACCTGAGCTTACCAACAGTATTGCGGCGTTTGTGAGTAACTGGGACATATATA
>CAMEEX010000044.1 GCA_945915235.1 uncultured Clostridia bacterium
GGTTTTATTTTTCACCCCAAATTTCTTGAAGAGTTAAAAAAATTAATTGAAAATTTGTCTGGAAATGAAAAGGAGATTTTTGCACTGTTTATAAAACAACTGAATTTTGTTAAAGTATTACAAAAAGAGGTATACAAAGCAGATGGCAATGAAATAATAAAATATCAGAATGATGATTATTATTCGCTGCATTTGTCAGGGAAGAATTTTAATATTAGATTTCTGATGACATTTGATAATAGTAATAATCCCGTCTTTTTGGTTGCTTTTTATGAGCGTTCAGGCAAAAGAAGCTCAAATTATTCTCAATGGTATGACGTATTAGAAAGTAGATTGAACGAGATTGTTTAAAGAGAACAGTGTGAAAATACGCTGAGAAACAGCGTTTTTATTCAGGCAATTTGTTTCTGAGCGAAAGCAAATTGCTTATGACGTCAGCCGCTTCACGATAAATCGCTCAGAAAAGAGGATTAATATGAACAAAGGTGCTAAGGTAAATAGTTGCGGTCTGGAAGAAATATTAAAATTATTTGAAGATAATATTTCCATTGCAGATATAAATGCAGCCAGATATCTTGGAAAAATATCTGCTGCTATTGTCAAAAAGAGAACCGAATGGAATATGACACAGCAGGAATTTGCTAAACATATTAATGTGAGTCAGGCAATGGTTTCAAAGTGGGAAGGCGGAGATTATAATTTCTCAGTTAAGGCACTTGCGGAAATTGCAGAAAAACTTGATTTGGAATTATATATAAATTTGAAAAGTCCACGAAATAAGTCTGATGAGATTACAGGATTGAAAGAGCAGATGTATGTTTGTGGGGTTTCCCCAAAACCTCAATATAAGAAGAGTGCGAAAAGCAATATTATTCAATTTGTGGATAAAAAAAGCTATGTAGATAAACAGAAAAATTCTGTATACAGCCATGAATTGAGTGAAATGTAAAGGAGAAAAAAATGTTACAGTTTGTAAATGGATTTTCGTCTGCTGTTGACTCGGAAAATGGTGACGTTATTATTAAGTTTTTACAGCAGAGTCCTAATTTTGATGATGAGAATAATAATGTTATAGTAGAAGAAGTAGCCAATATTGTATTGGGTAAGTCAACGGCTCAAAAACTATCAGATGCATTGACGGAAATACTCAGTAATGAAGAGCCTTAGAATGTCTTAATACTAAGAATAATACAAAGAATATAGTGCTGACACCACAATTAAAATTAACTGTAAGTCATGTGTAATTATAATGCAGCTATTATTTACACATAACTTACAGTTTTTTATTGGAAAAAGATATCCGGGAACAAAATTGAGTGTTAAGGTCTACAATATATATTGATAAGAAAGAGCTCGATTTAGTTCTTAATATATGCAGATTTTTTAGCCAAAGAAATTGTTTTAATTGCAAATAAGAAATCTTCTCCGCGGATTTCTTATCGTATATTTGCGATAAATCGCTAAAAAATGAAGATTGATATAAGTCAGGAGAAAAGAGGATTACCATGAAAATGATTGCCCTTGCCATAGTTGCCATTGTAGAGCTTGTCCTTATGATTTTACACATATTATGCATCGACATTCCAATATTGACAATCGGTCGAAGCACTTACGCCGCTCTCAAGGACGACAAAACAATCCTACAAGAATATCATAAAAGAAGCGCCATCTACACAGCCGTAGTCTTTCTGGCGACCCTGGTAGCCATATATTTCTGCCAAATAGCATTTGTAGCAGGAATGATAATCTGTTGGCTGATAATGCTTGCCACCATGCTATTATATGGAATAAGAATAAACGCTAGGTAACCAAATAACCATAAAGCCATTTATTTACGTTAGGTCAATAATAAAATGAGCCTCAATATTGATATAAACATTAAATCTGCATTTATACAAAATAAAGAAAGAAAAAAATAGCTATATTTACCGCCTACATTAACAAATTTCTATCTTAGGCGGTAAAATTAACATCGTATTATTGCCAAAAGAGCTGATATACGGGAAATCATACGGCTTATTAGAACAAGAAAGTCAATCAGGCGGTAATATATAACTGAAATACAGAAAAATAGAATATATTTTACCGCTGCTGTGTGAAAATAGCCCAAAATAACTTACAAACAGCCACAAAAACAGGGTGTTAAAACATGCATTATACCCCAAAAACACAAACGCATATTTTAACACCCGCCAAGTGCATATTTATTCTATTGATTACTTCTTATTATACTCCTTGAGAAGCTTCTGTATCCTGTCAACCGGGTCAAGAAGCTTGCTTATGGAAGCATCATGGTTGAGTGTATCGATGATGAGCGCGATGTACTTGCTCATATCCACGTTGATATAGTATGGCTTGGAGAGGAGCTCAGGGGTCTGGTAGATGACGTTGGTTGTGAGAACCTTGTCGATAAGACCAGCCTCATAAGCCTCGTCGAACTTCTCAAGACCATTGGTGAAGAGACCGAAGGTACTTGCGAGGAATACTCTCTTGGCTTTGCGTGCCTTTAACTCTCTTGCTACATCAAGCATACTCTCACCGGAAGAGATCATGTCGTCGATGATGAACACGTCCTTTCCTTCAACAGAGCTTCCGAGAAACTCGTGTGCAACGATAGGGTTACGACCATTTACAATTTTAGTATAGTCTCTTCTCTTGTAGAACATACCTACGTCCAGACCGAGCACGTTTGCGAAGTATACGGCTCTGTGTGTGCCGCCCTCATCAGGGCTGATTATCATCATGTGGTCGCTGTCGAATGTGATGTCAGGCACATTTCTTGTAAGGTACTTGATAAACTGATAAGCAGGCTGTACTGTCTCGAAGCCCTTTAACGGAATAGCGTTCTGTACACGAGGGTCATGGGCATCAAAGGTGATGATATTGTCAACTCCCATATCTGTGAGCTCCTGAAGTGCGAGCGCACAGTCTAAGGACTCACGGCCGCTTCTCTTATGCTGTCTGCTCTCGTAGAGAAATGGCATGATGACGGTAATTCTTCTTGCCTTGCCGCCGACAGCAGCGATGATTCTCTTGAGATCCTGATAGTGGTCATCAGGTGACATGTGATTTTCCTTACCGCAGAGAGAGTAGGTAAGACTATAGTTACATACATCGACTAAAAGGTACAAATCATATCCGCGGACAGATTCGTTGATAATTCCTTTAGCCTCTCCTGAGCCAAAGCGCGGTACGCTCGCACTCAAGATATAGTGGTCTCTCTGGTACCCGGCAAAAGCTATTGTGGACTTATGCTCGTTTTCTCTTTCGGTTCTCCACTGAACAAGGTAATCATTTACCTTCTGGCTGAGCTGTTCACAGCCCTTGAGGGGAATGATTCCAAGTGCCCCCACTGGTATGGTTTCAAGGTCGCGTTCTTCCTGAAGCATGATATTTTCCTCCGTAGATGTGTGTTATGGTTTAAGCTTTTTCAAACGAATATCATCACCGAAAATCTTGTGTATTCCGTATGACATGGTGAGTCTGGAAAAAATGCGCTCTGAATATGTATTCATAAGCTCCTCGAGACTCAGATTCGTTGATATTATTGTTGACAGACCTGCAAGAATTCTTTCATTTATACAATAAAATAATCGTGAATTGGTGAAGCTGTTCACGAGCTCCGTGCCAAGGTCGTCTATAATAAGCAGCTCGCAGTCAAGAATTTGTGAAAATGCATCTCTGTAATCTGCTTCGCTGTCATTATCAAAAGCATATTTGGAAAAAAGGTCAAATAAATCTATTGCTGATAAATACAGCACGGAATGGCCCTTGCCAAGCAATTCACCTGCAATACAGTGCGTTAAAAATGTCTTTCCAACTCCGGTATCACCGTAGAACAGAAGGTTCTGACCGGAAGGAAAATCACTTATAAAAGAATTGACATCCTTAGTGACGTTGACAATGTTCTCCAAGGCGGATATACCCGAAACCGGGTCAATGTAATCCTCCGAATACCAATCATAATTGAAGTTAGAGAAATTTTCAAGTAGGAGAATTTTTTTAATGTTGGACTGGTTGTAGAGAAGGTCGATGGCCGCCTGTTTAAAACAGCGGCATTTCTGCCCGCCTACGAAGCCGGTATCGTTGCAGAGCGGGCACTCGTAGTGAAGGTCAAGGTAGTCCTCCGGATAGCCGGCGGACGATAACAATATGCGCTTCTCCTCGTTTATGGAGGCAAGCTTGTCCGACAGTTTCTCACGCTTGGTCATATCGCCTCTGAGGGCAGCTCTTGCAGCCTCGGCGGAAATAGCGGCTGTCTCCTTTCTAAGCTCATCGTACTCTGGAAGCCGCGCGTTTATCTCCTCATACCGGGCGCTCTGAACGGCACGCGCGTGGCTCTGCTTTGCGTCGTACATCCTCATAATTGTGTCATACTGTGAATTGTTCAGTTTCATTTATATAAATCCTCTATAATCAATCCTTTTTGTTGATAAGCTGCTTTTCAAGTGCGTTAAAATCATATTTCCTCTGCGAAAAATTATTAAAACGGTTGTTGTTTTTCGGTGTGCGGACCGTATGTGAGGAAGCGGCAGCCTTGTCGGCATTGTAACTGTTCTTTCGCGACTCGGCATGTGCTGCCTCCGCGGACTCGATATCCGATATGGTGTGCACGTTCTTCTTGCGCCAGTTCGAGAGAATACCGTCCGTGTACTCGAAGCTTGGCTTGTGAAGAGCCTGAATTGTGCGGTTGCAGGCCTCTATGACCAGCTCGGTCTCGAAGCCGTAGTCGTCGTACCATTTTGTGATAAAATCGAGCTCAGGCTTGCCCGGCTTGCGGTCATTGAGCCCGAACGCTTTCATAACCGAGTAGACCTTCTTGCTGTGGATTTCATGCTGCTGCTTTGCTTGTTCGGCGGTCACAAGCCCTTCCTCGTGCCACTTGATGGCAACTATCTCGAGGTAGCGGAAGCTTCGCTTCTCGAGGGAGACACAGTACTCGAAAAGATATTCGAGCAGCTCGTCCGAAAAATGAAGGTCGTTGTGTATGTATATGATGGTGCTTATCTCCGAGTTCGTCAGCGTCTTTCCGAACAGCTTCTCCGCCACAAATATTAGCTGGTGCAGGTTGTCGTCGCTGTCGCACATGCGCTTGATGGCAGCAGGCGAGTAGTTATATTTGCCCGGAAGGGAGGTGTCTGTTGCGTGTACCGGGGTCTGCTCACCAAGAGCGTTGGTGCCCTCCTGTGAGGCAGCCGACTCCATCGAGCTGTCGGCAGGGCTGTCGGTTCTGCCTGACGGCTGGCTGTCCGGCACTGTATCGGTAGTAAAGCCTGACGGCTTCCGGCTTATCGGGAGCAGGGTTATGCTGGTAGGAATATCTCCATTGTAGCCGACGGACAACAGGCCTGCCTTCTCCCAGTATTTGATGGCGCGGATTACATCACCCTCTGTATGGTTTAACAGATCGGCAATCTCGGTGAGTGTTGAAGAGCGCGCTGCCGGATTGGAATACATTCTAAGCAGACACAGATAAACCTTCACAAACTCGCCGTTTGCAGAAGGCATATACATATCCAGAAAAATATTCGGTATGGTGGTCTCATTAGGTGTATAGGTTGAAGTAAGTGTAATCGGTGCCATGGTGTACTCTCGTTTCTTAAAATTTATACACTAAGTATAGCATAGCGCCGCAGGTTTGAGAATAGATTTTGGGGCAACAAAATAAAGTTGTGAAATTTGTGGATATGAAAATGTGGATAATGTGGATAAGATGTGGAAAACACTGAAAAACGCGGATTTTATAAGGAAATTTGATTGTGGATAACTTGTGGATTTAGTGTGTATATTGCATTGGAACACAAAACAGCTCCAAAATTTACCTGAGTAATAAAGCGTATCTGCATACTCCGGTATAATTTTGGAGCTGTATATGAATTATCGTCAACAAGTCTGTGTTAACAGATTAACTGCAATGCCTGGTATGTTATGGCGATTTAGGTTGTCAGCCAAGCAGATGCTCACCGACCTCAAGAATATTGCCTGCTCCCATCGTGATAACGACATCGCCCTCATGGCAGTTGTTCCTGATAAAATCCTCGATTTCAGAAAAGTTCATAAAATATTCGCAAGGTGTTCCCTTCTCAAGTATGAGCCTCTGTATATCAGCGGAGCTTACACCGTAGATATCCTGCTCGCGGGCGGAATATATAGGTGCGAGTACAACATGGTTGGCGAGGGAGAGTGCCGTCGCGAACTCAGGCAGGAATGCCTTTGTGCGCGTGTAGGTGTGCGGCTGGAATATGCACCAGATTTTTTTGTGAGGGTAGTGCGCGGCAGCCTTCAGGGTAGCTGTTATCTCTGCCGGATGGTGGGCATAGTCGTCAATGATTGTAAAACCATTGCATTTTCCCTTCACCTGAAAACGGCGGTCAACACCGCTGTAGGCGGCAATACCCTTCACAGCAGTTTCCATATCTATTCCCAGTGTAACTGCGGCAGCGATGGCGGCGAGGCTGTTAAGTACATTGTGTTCGCCCGGAACCTTGAGCGCCACCTTACACTTTTCTTCATTATTATAAAGAAGTGTGTAGCAGTAATCGCCCTTGTCGTCTATATGGAAATCCTTTGCGGAGAAATTGCTGTCTGCTACATCAAGACCGAAGGTTATAACATGACAATGGCTGTTCTCATAGAAGTACGGGTAATTGTCGATGGCGCTGTTTATTATGAGATAACCGTCGTCAGGCAGTAGCTCGGTATATTTTTTGAAGGACGCGCGTATGTCATCGAGGTCCTTGAAAAAGTCGAGATGATCCTCCTCGACATTCAATATAATGTTCATCGTAGGGTGGAAGGACAAAAAGCTGTTGGTGTACTCACAAGCCTCCGTAAGGAATACGTCCGAGTGCCCTATTCTCACATTTCCACCGATTGACGGGAGCATACCGCCGACCGATATCGTGGGGTCAGTACCGGCGAGCATGAGAACCTCACTGAGCATGGAGGTTGTCGTAGTCTTTCCGTGGGTTCCGGATACACCTATAGCTGTCTTGTAGTTTTTCATAACCTGACCGAGCAGTTCGGCGCGGGAAAGCAAAGGTATTCCAAGTTCCATGCAGCGCGCATACTCGGGGTTGTCAGGGTGTATTGCGGCAGTATATACGGCAACTTTGATATCAGTGCTTATATTGTCTGCGCTTTGTCCTATAAATATATGGCATCCTGCAGCGGCGAGCTGCTTTGTGAGTATGGACTCCTTGTTGTCTGAGCCCGATATCGTGAAATGCTCTGACAGAAGAAGCTCGGCAAGACCGCTCATGCTGATCCCGCCGATGCCAATAAAATGTATATGTACGGGTTTATCAAAATCAAGCTGATACATTATGATTCCTCCTCGGTTTTATTTTATTAAGAATATAATGAATATATACACAATATAATATAACACCAATCATAAAAATACCAGAGCTAAGTTGGATAATGGAATATAATGGTAATAAACCGAATTATTAAATAATTATCTGAAAAAAATATATTTTTCGAAAAAAATTTCAATTATTCCTTCACTTATTTAGTAATTTGTGATATAATAATTTTACAAAACCATAATGTGATGATTGGCTTTAGTAAATTGACAAGAGGTGGTAGCATGATTAAAAAAGAGATGATTGCTATGTTGCTGGCAGGTGGACAGGGAAGCCGTCTTGGCGTACTGACATCGAATATGGCTAAGCCGGCGGTGGCATTTGGCGGTAAGTACAGAATAATAGACTTTCCGCTCAGCAACTGTATTAATTCAGGCATTGATACCGTAGGTGTTCTCACGCAGTATCAGCCGTTACGTCTTAACACCCATATAGGAATTGGTATTCCGTGGGATCTCGACCGTAACCGCGGCGGTGTGACGGTACTTCCTCCGTATGAGAAGAGTACAAGCAGCGAGTGGTATACGGGCACGGCGAATGCGATTTACCAGAACCTTCAATATATGGAGCTGTATAATCCGGATTATGTTCTGATTCTTTCCGGGGATCATATTTACAAGATGGATTATGAGCTTATGCTCGATTATCACAAGGCAAATAATGCCGATGTAACCATAGCTGCGATGCCGGTTCCTATGGAGGAGGCAAGTCGATTTGGTATTCTTGTTACGGACGAGCATAACAAGATCACCGAGTTCGAGGAGAAACCGGCTAACCCAAGCAGTAATCTTGCGTCGATGGGTATTTACATATTTAGTTGGCCTGTCCTAAAGGAAGCACTCATCAGGATGAAGGACGAGCCGGGATGTGATTTCGGAAAGCATATTATTCCATATTGCCATGAGAACAAGCAGAGACTTTTTGCATATGAGTTTAACGGATACTGGAAGGATGTAGGTACTCTCGGTTCATACTGGGAGGCAAATATGGAGCTTATCGATATTATTCCTGAGTTCAACCTATATGAGGAATTCTGGAAGATATATACCAAGAGTGATATTCTTCCGCCTCAGTATCTTGCCGACAGCTCTAAGGTATACAGAAGCATCATAGGAGAGGGAACGCAGGTTTATGGCGAGGTCTACAATTCGGTAATTGGATCCGGAGTAACTATAGAAGAGGGAGCTATTGTAAGAGACTCCATCATAATGCAGAATGCACGGATAGGCGCAGGTGCAGTGGTTGACAAATCCATCATCGCTGAGGGCACAGAGATTGGTGAAGGTGCAGTATTAGGTGTTGGAGATGAGGCGCCGAATGCACTTAATGCCAAGGTATACTCTTTTGGACTTGTGACAATAGGGGAAAATTCATATATTCCGCCAAGAGTACAGATAGGCAAGAATACTGCTATCTCCGGAGTGACAGAACTTTCAGACTATGATAATGGCCTGCTTTCGAGCGGAGGAAGTATTATTAAGGGAGGTGCAGCAAGATGAGAGCGATAGGACTTGTATTAGCAGGCGGAAATAATAAGGCGATGAAGGAGCTCACAAGCCGCAGGGCTGTGGCAGCCATGCCGATAGCAGGCAGCTACAGGAGCATCGATTTTGCACTGAGCAATATGTCTAATTCACATATACAGAAGGTTGCGGTCATCACACAGTATAATGCGAGAAGCCTCAATGATCATCTGAGCTCATCGAAATGGTGGGATTTCGGACGTAAGCAGGGCGGTCTTTATGTTTTCAATCCGACCATAACTGCGGACAACAGCGTGTGGTACAGAGGAACCGCTGACAGTATGTATCAGAACATAGATTTTCTGAAGAACAGCCATGAGCCGTATGTGGTTATCGCTTCGGGCGACGGCGTGTATAAGCTCGATTTTGCCAAGGTGCTCGAGTACCATATCGAGAAGAAGGCAGACATCACGGTGGTTGTGAAGGAGCTTCCTGCGGGTGAAGATGCCAGCCGTTTTGGCGTGGTAAGAATGAATCAGGATATGAGAATCACTGAGTTTGAGGAGAAACCTATTGAGGCGGAGGGAAATATTGTTTCAACAGGTATCTATATTATAAGAAGGCGTCAGCTCATTGAGCTTCTTGAGAAGGCTGCTTCAGAGGACAGATATGACTTTGTAAAGGATATACTCATAAGATATAAGAACATCAAGAGGGTATACGGCTACAAGCTTGAGAGCTATTGGAACAATATCTCCACGGTTGATGCTTACTATAAGACCAATATGGATTTCTTAAAGAGGGACGTGAGAGAATTCTTCTTTAACCAGTATCCTGATATTTATTCCAAGGTTGATGACCTCCCTCCTGCTAAGTACAATCCGGGTTCTGAGGTTAAAAATTCACTTGTTGCAAGCGGTTGTATTGTCAATGGTACGGTTGAGAATTCTATCTTATTCAAGAAGGTATTTGTCGGAAATAATTGTGTAATCCGCAATTCCATCATCCTGAATGATGTGTATATAGGTGACAACACGGTTATTGAGAATTGCATTGTGGAGAGCAGGGATACGATTCGTTCTAATTGCAGATATGCAGGTGAGGACGGCAAAGTTAAGGTCGTTGTGGAGAAGAACGAAAGATACAGCTTGTAGAACGATACTATTGTGAACACCACTATGGGTGGATATTACGGCGGTGTAGAATAATATATGGAGGGCTATTATGCAGGTTACGGATGTGAGGGTTAGGATGGTGTCTAAGGACAGCAAGATGAAGGCAGTTGTTTCAGTTACATTTGACAATGAGTTTGTTGTGCACGACATCAAAGTAATTGAAGGAGAGAAGGGGTTGTTCATTGCCATGCCGAGCAAAAAGTCGGCTGAGGGAGAGTACAGAGACATTGCTCATCCGATCAGTTCGGCTACCAGAGACATGATATCGAATGCCATTTTAGAGGCATACGAGAAGGCAGTGACTGAAGAGGGCATATAGATTATTTACTATAGCAGACATCACGGCGGAGGAGTCGGGGAAACCCGGCTCCTTTTGCTGTACATTGCACAAAAACCTTGATAAAAATATAACATTATAATATAATTACTATTAAGTTACTCTGCATACAATGTGAGTAAGCGCTATATCTACACTTTACTATTTGTGCCGCCGCAGGGCAGCGGAATGGAGGATATTATGAAAGAGAAGATGCTTGAAGAGTTTAAGAAGGTATATGGTGGAGAGGGAGAAGTCAAGGTGTATTTTGCACCGGGAAGAGTTAACCTCATCGGAGAGCATACAGATTATAATGGAGGACATGTTTTCCCTTGTGCACTCACAATGGGAACCTATGCCGCTGTAAGGCGCAGGGACGACAATAAGCTTCGATTTTATTCGGCTAATTTTGAGAAGCTTGGTGTGATAGAGAGCTCACTCGATGACCTTGTGTGGGACAAGGCAGCAGACTGGACGAACTACCCGAAGGGTGTTATGTGGGCTTACGGTCAGAAGGGCTATCATTTTGACAGGGGCTTCGATATGTACTATTTCGGAAATATTCCTAACGGCTCAGGACTCTCCTCATCGGCATCGATAGAGGTGCTCACGGCGCTCGTGCTCAGGGACACCTTCGGTTTTGAGACCGATTTCATTGAGATGGCACTTATAAGCCAGTTCGCCGAGAACAAGTTCAACAAGGTAAACTGTGGAATAATGGATCAGTTTGCCATCGCCATGGGTAAGGAGGGACATGCGATATTCCTCGACACCTCCAATCTTTCCTATGAGTATGCACCGGTGAAACTCGACAACGCGAAGATAGTCATATCCTGCAGCAACAAGAAGAGAGGACTCGGCGACTCGAAGTACAATGAGAGACGCGCAGAGTGCGAGGAGGCTTTGGAGGAGCTTCAGAAGGTTATCGACATCAAGACTCTCGGAGACCTCACGGAGGAGGCTTTCGAGCGCTATAAGTCTGCAATCAAGAGCGAGGTTCGTCAGAAACGCGCTAAGCATGCCGTATATGAGAACCAGAGAACCATCAAGGCGGTTAAGGCATTGAAGGACGGCGATATCGAGGAGTTCGGCAGACTCATGGTTGCCTCCGACACATCACTGAGAGAGGATTACGAGGTTACAGGCAAGGAGCTGGACACTCTTGTGGCAGCAGCATTAAAGCAGCCGGGAGTTATCGGTTCCCGTATGACGGGCGCAGGTTTCGGCGGATGTACGGTAAGTATCGTAAAGACGGATGCCATCGACAACTTTATTGAGAAGGTCGGCAAAGAATATAAGGATACCATCGGCTATGCAGCGGATTTCTATGTTGCCGATATAGGCGGCGGTCCTGTTGTGCTGTAATTTGGATTTAAGGATTTAATATAGAAGAATTTTTTTAGAAGTAAAATATATAATATTGTGTGTCTGTAAAAGGTCGTGGACAGGTAAACAGAGTCGATGATTTATCTGCCAAATATATATTATAAATAATTAGTTTATATGATATATATATGCGGCGGCTTACGGGATACACTGTATGGAATGGAGTTAATTGTGAGTGATTTTGTGATGAAGACAGCGATTGCCTTCTTTGTGTATAACAGACTCGATACGACACAGATTGTGTTCGAGCGAATAAGGGAGATTAAGCCGCCGAGACTGTATCTTATCTGCGACGCGGCAAGACCTGCCAAGGAGGGCGATGCCGAGAAGGTGGCCGCTGTCAGGGAATTTCTTGACACGCATGTGGACTGGGACTGCGAGGTTCACAAGAACTATGCGGAGAAAAATATGGGCTGCAAGAATCGTGTATCCTCAGGCATAAGCTGGGTATTTGAGCACGAGGAGGAGGCAATCATCATCGAGGATGACGTGCTTCTTGATGTATCGTTCTTCAGATTTTGTCAGGAGATGCTTGAGCATTACAGAAACGAACCTAAGGTGATGATGGTCGGTGCTCACAAGAAGCTTGAGAATTATAAGACACCTCACGATTATCTGTTCACGGCAGATAATTATATCTGGGGTTGGGGAACCTGGAGAAGCACCTGGGAGAAGTACGATGTGACCCTCAAAAACTGGCCACAGCGTAAGGCTGAGGGGCTCATGCACAAGGTATTCATGGACGCCAAGGCTGACTATGTTGAGAAGGAACTTGACCTAATTTATGAGGGCAAGCTTGACACCTGGGACTACCAGCTCATGCTCTGCCTTGCAGAGAATGACGGTCTCTGCGTGGTTCCGAACGTGAACCTTATCAATAATATCGGAATGAACCGCGAGGACGCCACCCACACCAAGGGACCTGGTGAGGAGATGCACGCGGGCGCCTACCATTTCCCTATTAAGTTCAGGGATAAGGTGGAGCGCGATATCGACTATGACATCGCGGTGCAGAAGGATATATATTATCCGAGCTTTTTCAAGAAGGTTGTCAGAAAACTCAAGAGAATCTTTGGTAAGGCGTAAGTATTTTATAATAATACGGATGCTGTGCGGTACATAAAAATTGCAAAACGATTTGGTTCTGATTATAAGGTAAATATGTTCTGACTATATATAAAATGCTAGTTGTGGAGGTGCGTGTTATGGTTTACGAGGCAATAAAGAAATTGGTTACATACGGTATTGAGACCGGCTTGATTTCGGAGGAGGAGAGGATTTATTCCACCAATCTGATACTTGATGTGTTAAAGCTTGATGACTATGAGGAACCACAGGAGAACTATGAGGGAGTTGAGCTCCAGCCTGTTTTGAAGGAGCTCCTTGACTATGCTGTCACGAAGGGGCTTATTGAGGACAGCGTTGTGTACAGGGATTTGTTTGACACGAGGCTTATGAACTGCCTTATGCCGAGACCTTCACAGGTTATAAATACCTTTAAGGAGAAGTATGCAGTCTCGCCTAAGGAGGCTACAGATTACTACTATAAGCTCAGTCAGGACTCTGACTATATAAGAAGATACCGCGTGTGCAGGGACATGAAGTGGGTTACCAAGACGAAGTACGGCGACATTGACATCACCATCAACCTGTCCAAGCCTGAGAAGGACCCTAAGGCGATTGCGGCGGCGAAGCTTGCCAAGCAGAGCGGTTATCCGAAGTGTCAGCTTTGCCGTGAGAACGAGGGTTACGCAGGGCGCACCAACCACCCGGCGAGGGAGAATCACAGAATTATTCCGATTACGATAAACGGCGGTCAGTGGGGCTTCCAGTACTCACCTTATGTGTACTACAACGAGCACTGCATAGTGTTCAACGGACAGCACATTCCGATGAAGGTCGAGAAAGCAACCTTTGTGAAGCTGTTCGATTTCATAAAGCTGTTCCCTCACTATTTTATCGGTTCCAACGCTGACCTTCCTATTGTCGGTGGTTCAATCCTCTCACATGACCATTTCCAGGGCGGAAACTATGAGTTTGCCATGGCAAAGGCTCCTGTTGAGAGAGAGTTTACGGTAAAGGGCTACGATGACGTGAAGGCAGGTATTGTAAAGTGGCCTCTGTCGGTAATACGTCTCAGCAGTGCTGACGAGAAGAGAATTATCGACCTTGCAGACCATATCCTGAAGGCATGGAGGGGCTACACGGATGAATCAGCCTACATTTTTGCCGAGACGGACGGTGAGCCGCACAACACGATAACACCTATCGCGAGAAAGCGCGGCGACATGTACGAGCTCGACCTCGCACTCCGCAATAACATAACCACACCTGAGTGCCCGCTCGGTCTCTACCACCCGCACAATGAGCTCCACCACATCAAGAAGGAGAACATTGGCCTCATCGAGGTCATGGGACTTGCGGTTCTCCCATCAAGACTCAAGGAGGAGATGGAAATTCTGTCCGACTACATCGTAAACGGCAAGGATATCCGCTCCAACGAGAAGATAGAGAAGCACGCGGACTGGGTTGACGCGTTCAGACCGAAGTATCCTGAAATCAATGTAGAGAACATTGACGGTATCCTCAAGGAGGAGATAGGTCTCGTGTTCGAGAAGGTTCTCGAGGACGCAGGCGTGTTCAAGCAGGACGAGAAGGGACAGGCGGCGTTTGACAGGTTCACAGGTACGCTGTAATTAGAAAATAGTTACTTAATAAGATTTAAAGAAATGAGGATTATCATGGCAGATTTTATTTTCAGCTTAAACGCGACGTTGCCTATATTTCTCATTATGGTTCTGGGCTGGTTTCTTATGAAAATCGGTCTGTTCAACAAGGAATTTAATAAGGTTGCGGATAAGTATGTCTTTAAGGTGGCGCTTCCGGTGCTGCTGTTTAAGGACATCGCAACCGCAGACATAAGGTCAGATTTCAATCTGACCTTTGTTTTATTCTGTATGATAACGACGACCATAATGTTTCTTGCGATATGGGGACTCAGCTATATTTTTATTAAGGATAAGACGCAGGTCGGCGCGTTCACGCAGGCGAGCGCGAGGGGAAGCGCGGCGGTGCTCGGCATCGCTTTTATCAACAACATATACGGCAATTCGGGCATGGCTCCGCTTATGATCGTGTCGGCGGTGCCGCTCTACAATATTCTGTCGGTCATTATACTGACATTCTCGGCGGATATGGGGAAAGAGGTAGAAAAAAAGTCAGGGATAGGTGGAAACGATAGGGAGATAAAAGCTAATTCAGCAGATACACTAAAAAAAGTCAGAAATAGCAAAGGCTCCAACATCAAAAAAGCCTGCATCAACGTGGTTAAAAATCCGATTATAATAGGAATTTTCCTCGGGCTTCCGTTCTCAATATTCGGAATAAATATTCCTGCGATACCGTTAAAGGCGGTGACGAGCATTGCACAGACGGCAACACCAATCGCGCTGCTGGTTGTCGGAGCAGGTTTTGAGGGCGCGAAGGCGATTAAGAAGATTAAGCTCACCTCAATCGCCACCTTTATAAAGCTGGTGCTATTGCCACTCATCTTTTTCCCGTTTGCGATTGCGTTCGGCTTCCGCGGCAGTGAACTGGTGGCAATTCTTGTCATGCTCGGTTCACCGACCACGGTCACCTGCTACATAATGGCAAAAAATATGGGAAATGACGAGGTGTTGAGCTCAAGCATAGTGGTTATGGCGACGCTGCTGTCGTCCGTTACGCTGACAGGGTGGATATTTGTGTTGAAGGTGATGGGGCTTATCTGACCGGACAAATACTTTGCGGAACTTTATCGGGCGGTTGCCGTGAGCGGTAGTTCAATTACAATAAAATATTAATAATTTCTTCCTAATTAATTTATAAAATTTATTTTTCAAAAAGATATTGACAAAAATAAACGGGGGGATAATAAAACAAATACATATTAGGAGGAAAATGCAATGGGTATTGCGTCACTTGTTTTAGGCATAATTGCACTCATTATCGGAGTGTTCTCTGCCGGCAGCTTTGGCTGGGCTGGAGCCATTATGGCTATTCTTGGTATAATTTTTGGTGCACTTGGAAGAAAGAAGGGGGAGAATACTGACTTGGCAACGGGCGGTCTCGTATGCTCTATCATCGGTCTTGTTCTGTGCCTTGCGCTCTACATAGCATGTGTTGCATGTGTAGGCGGCATTGCTTCTGCTTTTTAGGAAGTATATTACTTATGGAAACTCCTGTGCTTACGGGGGTTTCCTATTTTATTTTAATGATGAGGAAAAGCAATGCAGGTATTTTTTAACATATTCGGGCTGAAAATTCCGTCATACGGGGTATTGATAGTGACCGGAGTGATTTTGGCTAATGTGCTGGCTATCGCATATATCGGAAAAACGAAAAAATATGATATCAACGATTTCATAATATTGGAGGCGTATGCCGTTTTAGGAGGCTTTCTGGGTGCAAAGCTGCTCTATCTGCTCGTATCGTTCAAGTCAATTGACTGGAGCAGGATATTTGAGGCTGAGTATTTTAATGCGCTCATGCAGGGAGGCTTTGTGTTCTATGGCGGCTTAATCGGCGGGCTCGCGTGCGTGCTGCTCGGAGGAAGGCTTCATAAAATTGACACTATGAAATATATAGGCAGATTTATCGGCTTTATTCCATTTATACACAGCTTCGGAAGAGTCGGCTGCTTCATGTCGGGCTGCTGTTACGGAATCCCCTATTCGGGAATTGGGGCAGTGAGGTTTCCGGCAGGCTCCTATGCGCCGGCTGATATCGAACTGTTTCCGGTACAGCTTGTGGAAGCGGGTATGCTTATGGTCATCGCATGCATCATTTTATATCTTGTGCTGGCGAAAAATAATTTACATGGTATAGAGCTGTACCTTGTCTTATACGGCTGTACAAGATTTATATTGGAGTTTTTCAGATATGATGCCGTGAGGGGCAGGCTGCTCGGCTTGTCGACTTCACAGTGGATAAGCCTGCTGAGCATTGCGGGAGTTGTCTTGTACAGGGGGATTAAAGTTGCCAAAAATATGAATAGGGAGGCAGAACATGTTTTGTGAAAATTGCGGAGCACAGCTCGACGACGGAGCTAAGTTTTGTCATGTATGCGGAGCGGCTGTAAATAACGGCGGTAAAAATGCGGGAAGCACCGGCAACAGTCCAAACAGTAGCTCGAATAGCGCGGGGAACACACCGCTGCTGGACGTAAAGGCAACCGGAATTGTGGCATATATGACATGGATAGGATTTATCGTTGCATTATGTCTCGGGGACAAAGACGAAGGAAAATTTTACTTAAATCAGGCACTTGTTTTCCATATTTTCCGCCTTGCGGTCCTTATCCCGTTCGTGGGCTGGGTGTGGGCGTTATTCATGCTCGTGTGCTTTATTTTGGGAGTCATAAGCGCTGCGAGCCTTGAACGAAAGGAATTGCCTTTGATAGGTAAAATAAGAATACTCAATTAGCTGTGAGAGCTTGGAAGGAGAAAAAAATGAAACGAAAAAGAACAATTAGAAATGTACTGCTGTTATTTATGATGGTAATGGCGATGGCGGCACTGAGCGGCTGCGGCAAAAAGACAATCAATCTCAATGACTATGTCACAATCAAGGCAGATGGCTATGACTCGATGGGTACGGCTACCTATGTATTTGACAGGAGCAGCTTCCTTGAGGACTACGAGGGCAAGATTAGTGTGAAGATAAAAAATAACAGTGATTATGCCTTTGAGAAGGCGATGGGCGCAGACCCGGCAGAGATGTTATTGGACTACTGCGTTTCCTACAATTTCAAGGCTGACAACAATCTCAGCAACGGCGATGTGGTAGGCTTCGTGTGGACTGTGATGCGGAGACGGCTAAGAAGGACTTTGGCGTGGAGTTCAAGTACTCGAACATCGAATACAAGGTATCGGGGCTGAAGGAGGTTGAAAAGTTCAATCCGTTTGACTATGTAGAGGTAACATTTTCGGGAATCTCCCCTGCGGGTACGGTAAATATCAGCCCGGACTACGACAAAGCAGAGATGCAGTATGTCTATTTCAGTGCAGATAATTACAACAGCTTGAAAAACGGCGATGAGGTGACTGTGACAGCGTCCATATCGGGTTCGGTTGACTCATTTGTTGAAAAGTATGGAGCTGTCTTAGGAAATACGACCAAGGTTTACACGGTTGAAAATCTGAGCTCATACATAAATGATATTTCACAGCTTTCAAGTGACGTATATGACAAGATGGACAGACAGTTGAGAGACAATCTAGCCGCAGATTTTGCATCATGGGGCGGTGAAGATTTGCTTGATATGGAATTGTTAGGCAACTATGTGTTGAACAGCAAGGAGGGAAGCTGGAACTATTATAGCAATTATGTGTATTTTGTATATAAGGTGACGGCTGAGAATGATGAGTCTGACGGTCCGTTTGAATATTACTGGTATGGCTACTACACGAACGTGGCGACAAATCCTGACGGTTCGAGCGATTTGAATGTGATGGAATTTAATGTGCCTGCCAAGGGCTTGTTTGCAACAGAGAGAATTGAAATTGGTAATCAGAAGAATCACAGCTATTATGGATATGCTGATTTAGACTCGCTGTATAACGCACATGTTGTGGCGAAGATTTCCAGCTATGAATATACATCAACAGTGAACAGATAGAAAATATGATTATGAGCCGGGTGTCAGAAAGGTGACATCCGGCTCATTTTAATTGACTGGGTCCGTGAGAAAGTCCTTTTTTATATAAGATATCGTATTTGTGGGCGGTTTACACCGCCTTTTTCTTCAGCCAGCCGCCGGTGAAAAATCTTGTCGCGAAGCAGATGTTTCTCGCTGTCCAGTCGGTAAACATTCCAATCCATACCGCCATAGGTCCCCAGCCGAAGAAGCGGATAAGCACAACCGTGAGGAATACACGGCAGGTCCACATCGTGATGGAGGAGGTTATCATGGAGAACTTCACGTCCCCGGCGGCGCGCATGCCGTAGCCCGGCATGAATGAGAATGACCATGCAATAGGCTTGTATATGGTTATGGCGAGCGTCATCTGCTTGCACATGGCGGCAGCCTCCGGCTCCATTCCTCCGAGAGTCGTTATGAGGTCACACGCAAGGTAGAGAAGAACACAGGATATGATGATTGAAACTTCGCCGTACCATGTGAGCTTGAGTATGTATCGTTTTGCTTCGTCCTTGCGTCCGGCTCCGATGCATTGACCGACAACCGTGACCATTCCGAGACCGATACCAATTCCTGCCATACTGCTGAAGCCCTCAAGAACGGCGGTCATAGCCTGCGCTGCGATGGCGGTTGTACCGAGTGTTGACACGGTAGACTGTATGGCGAGTTTGCCAAACTGGAACATTCCGTTCTCGATTCCGGTAGGAATACCGAAGCCGAGTATCCTTGAGTTTCCGCAAACTGTAATTAAAAAATGAGTACATCTTTCCAAAGTACCA
>CAMEEX010000045.1 GCA_945915235.1 uncultured Clostridia bacterium
CAAGACTTGAATTTTGCGAGGACAGGGAGGCACTCGAATTTTTTTCTGAGTACAAATGCCCCGGCGATGCGATGTCAATAGATGATTTTTACAAGACGGTAGCCTATGCCTGCATGTACAAGGCGCTGGGTGAGCAGGTTAATGCAATTCGCGCTGACGAGCTTACGATATCGATGGTGCGCGAGGCGTACCCGGCTGGCATGGTTTCGATGCTGAGAGCACAGGGAATAGAGATTGAGAAGGTATATGACGGAATATATTATTTAAGAAATTTTTTATCCCGGCGCAGATAGTTGTGACAAAGGAGCTGGCACCGGGGCAGCATAACAGTCTCAGGGTTCTGTCGAGAAATGCAGAGAAGAACGATGTTGAGACGTTTGTAAGGGCTGCGGAGAGTTACATAGGAAAGAGTGAGAAGTCAGATGCCGACGCGGTGTTGCAGGTCAGCATGTCGGCAAACTATGAGCTGTATGAGAAGGTAAGGAGGGAGAATACGATGTGTGAGGCACTCAGAAGACTGATGAAGGACGAGATTGAGGAGACCATAGACGAGGCAAAGAGAGAGGCAAGTGAAAACGGACGTGCCGAGGGAATGGCAGATGGCATTGTCAAGGGAAGAATTGAGGCGCAGAGGGAGACATCGATAGCCTTGTCGAAGATGGGAATGTCCTTGGAGAATATTGCGAAGGCGGTAAATGCGGATATTGAGCAGGTTCACAACTGGATAATCCTAAGTCAAGCCGCCGAGTAGGAAATAGTAGCATAAAAAATATCTTATATTTATTAAAATTCCCTAAAAAAACAGTTGACTTTTTCAAATATCAAGCGTATTCTGAAAAAGACTTATGAATCAAAAAACGATAATAAAAGGAAGGAGGCAGTACACGATGATTAAGTTAAGAAGTTTTTCGGTAACAACATTACACATTATCGGGACTGCCTCGGATATACATACTGCATAACAGCGTGGGTGAGTATTGGGTGATTATATAGCGCGTTTGGGTTATATAAGAGTTGAATACTGCTAAGGGCTATTTGCATGAATGGAGCCGCATGGTCGTTCTGACCGTGCGGCTCTTTTTGCGTATGTATTTTCGGGGCATGCGGCGTGACAGTCAGGAAGGAATGAAGCGCCGCGAAGTATCGCACGCCGTTGACAGTGCAGACAGTGCACGGCGTTTACAAATTTAATATTGACGCGGAAACGAAATTTTTGATTACCGTTCATGTCGTTGTCCGATGTCAGAATGGGAGGGTATTTATGAAATTGAGTAAGTACATCGCTAAGAGCTGGTATCTGTACCTGAATGCTCTTGTGGCGATGTTGTGCAGCATCGGTCTGGATATGATTTACCCGTTCATAACGAGGTCACTTATCGATGATGTCATTATGGACGGACAGACACAGCTCCTTATGAAGCTGCTGTTCGGGCTGCTGTCTATAGGATTGGGAAGAGCGTTCTTTCAGTTTGTAAAGGAATTTACATTTGACTATACCAGTATGAGCATAGGCAGCAGGATAAGAGTGGGACTTTTCAAGCATGTGCAGAAGCTTTCGATAAGGTTTTTTGACAAGAATAATACCGGAGAGCTGATGGCGCGTGTGAAGGATGATGTCGACAATGTCTGGAATGCGCTTGGATATGTGGGAATGTTAGCTATTGAATGTACAATTCATACAATTATGGTACTGGTGTGTATGATAGGCATAAGCCCGGCGCTGACAATCATTCCTGTAATCATCATGCCTATTGTGGCGTACCATGCGGTTGCGCTTGAGAAGAAGATTGGAAAGGTTTACGATGATCTGTCCGAGGAGAATGCAGCGCTCACAACAGTTGTTCAGGAAAATCTTACAGGAGTGCGTGTTGTAAAGGCGTTTGCGAGGGAGGATTATGAGATTGAGAAGTTTGCGAAGCATAATAAGAATTATTATGACCTGAGCATGAAGCAGTCGAAGATATCCCTCAGGTACAACCCGAACATATCATTCCTCACGAGGCTTCTGCTTCTGTTAGTTGTGCTTGTCGGCGGCGGTTTCGTAATCACGGATAAGATAAGCCTCGGTGACCTCGGCGCGTTTACCGAGTATGCGAACAATATCATATGGCCTATGGAGATGATTGGATGGCTGAGCGCCGATCTTGCCAGCGGTCTTGCATCGGCAAAGAAGATAAAGAAGATATGGGGCGAGCAGCCTGAGATTGCCGACAAGCAGGGCGCAAAGGACATCGGAAGAGCCAAGGGAGAGGTTTCATTCGAGAATGTGTCATTTAACATCAATGACACACAGGTTTTAAATAATGTATCATTTACGGTTCCTGCCGGAAATACCCTAGGAATAATGGGTGTGACGGGTTCGGGAAAGACCTCGATCATCAACCTTATGGAGCGCTTCTACGACGCTACGGAGGGAAAGGTGATGCTTGACGGAAACGATGTGAAGGACATTACAACGGAGAGTCTCAGACGCAATCTTTCGGTTGTAATGCAGGACGTTTTCCTTTTCTCAGACTCCATAAAGGAAAATATAAGTATAGGTAGAAAAGATAACATAACGGATGAGCTTATTGAGTCCTCGGCACAGTCCGCGAGGGCGGCAGGCTTCATAGGTAAGCTCACCGACAAATATGAGACAGTAGTAGGCGAGCGCGGTGTCGGTCTGTCGGGCGGACAGAAGCAGCGTATCAGCATAGCCAGAGCCATAGCAAAGCAGGCTCCTGTGCTTATACTTGACGATTCGACATCAGCTCTTGACATGGAGACGGAGTACGAGATACAGAAGGAGCTCGAGGCGATGAAGGACACGACAAAAATCATCATCGCTCACCGAATTTCAGCGGTTAAGCAGGCTGACGAGATTATCGTCCTGTCAGGCGGAAGTATCGCTGAGAGGGGAACACATGATGAGCTCATGGCAATGAAGGGCATCTATTATGATACCTACAACGCACAGTATTCCGCATCCAACTTTTTAGAGGAGGTGGCACCAGATGTCGGTTAATTCCTTCAGAGAGGACGAGGAGCAGAAGGAGGTATTAAAGCTTGATACCCTCCTGCGTCTCTATCGTTATCTGTTCAGATACGGAAAAAAGATAGTGCTGGTTTTGCTCATAATGTGCATCACCATAGCAATCAACCTTGTAAACCCGCTCATCATTGAGCGCGCGGTAAATGTCCACATTGCCAACAAGGACATGAAGGGGCTCATGCTCCTATGCCTGTTCGGCGTGGGACTCAACGTAATAAATGTAGCCGGAATAAAGCTTCGTATGTACATGCTCGCAAAGATATCCAATCAGGTGCTGCTTGATATCAGACAGGCGGTTTACGAGCATATCCAGAAGCTCAGCTTCCATTTCTTCGATACACGTCCTACGGGAAAAATTCTCGCGAGAATTATTGGAGATGTAAACTCGTTAAAAAATATACTCTCGGACAGTGTCACGACGCTCATTCCGGATTTCATCACGCTTGTGGCGGTTGCGGTCATTATGCTTGTCAAGAACCACAAGCTCGCACTTGCATCATTTGTGACACTTCCGTTTCTTATAATCGCGATGTCAATTATCGAGAAGCTCGGTCACAAGAGATGGCAGGCATTTAGAAAAAAGACCTCGAACATGAACGCTTACCTTCACGAAAATCTTTCGGGAATAAGGGTTGTGCAGAGTTTTGCCGCTGAGGAGGAGTCGCTTGACAGCTTCACTGAGCTTGTAGATGAGCAGAAAAAGGCGTTTGTAGGGGCAGTCCGCGTTTCTGATATGTTCAGCCCGACTATCGAGATAAGCTGGGGTGTGGGTGGATTTCTGCTCTACTTCATAGGTATAAGAGTTCTCGGCGTGGGCACGGTCGGTGTCGGTACGTTTATGGCATTCACCTCATACCTGTCGATGTTCTGGAGCCCTATAAGAAACCTTGCGAACTTCTACAACAAGATTATAACGAACATCTCGGCAGCGGAGCGAGTATTCGACATTCTCGACACGGAGCCGGATATCCGCGACGAGGAGGGGGCGGTACAACTTCCTAAGATTGAGGGAAGGGTTGAGTTCGACCATGTATCGTTTGCATACTCCGATGAGCCTGATGTTATGGTGTTAAAGGACGTGAGCTTTAAGGTTAAGCAGGGAGAGACCATCGCTCTTGTTGGTCCTACCGGTGCCGGAAAATCGACGGTCATCAACCTTGTGAGCCGTTTCTACAATGCGACCAAGGGAAGAGTTCTCGTCGATGACACAGATGTAAAGACCGTCACGTTAAAGAGCCTCAGGGAGCAGATGGGAATTATGACGCAGGACAATTTCCTGTTCTCCGGCACCATCAAGGAAAATATCCGCTACGGCAAGCTCGATGCCACGGACGAGGAGATTATCGAGGCGGCAAAGTCGGTTCATGCACACGACTTCATTATGAAGCTTGAGAAGGGCTATGACACCGAGATAAATGAGCGCGGAACCAGACTCTCAAACGGTCAGAGACAGCTCATCGCCTTTGCGAGAACGATGCTTAGCAAGCCTCAGATACTCATACTCGACGAGGCGACCTCGAGCATCGACACCCACACGGAGGCACTTGTGCAGCAGGGTATAGAGGCTATGCTTGCGGGCAGAACATCATTTGTAATCGCGCACAGACTCTCCACCATCAAGAACGCGGACAGAATATTCGTGATAGATGACGGACAGATTAAGGAAGCCGGAAGCCATGACGAGCTTCTCGCGGCGAAGGGCGCTTACTACAACCTATATGCGGCGCAGTTTAGGAACCTTTCATAATAGTTCTCATGGTAGTAAAGTACTGTTGACGGTTAACGTGTTGCAGTGTATTCTGTCTATATTGGCTTTTTAAATATAAGGGTAGGAGACAGGAGGAAATTAGAGATGAAGTATTGTACTAAGTGCGGTAAGCCGCTTCAGGACGGCGAGGTATGTAGCTGTCAGGCACAGAACACCGCTGATGCTCAGACAAACATCGGCGGCGTGCAGCAGGTAAACAATGAGCAGCAGACATCAGATGAGCAGCAGGCTGCGGCAGCGCAGACAGCACAGCCGGCGGCTAAGCCTATCATCACAAAGGAGCAGGCTACAGAGATTTCCAAGGGCATGTTAGCATATGCCAAGGAGTTCGTTAAGGATCCGGTTGGGGCAAGCGAGGCAGTTGTAGGTGAACATTCACTTATGACCGTTGCGGGACTTGTGGTTGTGAATGCGGCGCTTCAGATTATCTACAGTCTCATTTCCATAATTGTAAGCACTGCAAGAGGCGGACATTATTCAATCGGCGACTGGATTATGAGGATTGTGCGTCCTGTTATCTGGTGGGTAGCAATTCCGGCAGCCTTTGCGGGACTTATATGGGTATGTGCGAAGTATGTTGAGGGACAGAATGTAAGTTTTAAGAAGGCGCTCAGCGTATTTGCGATTCCGGCACTTCCACTTCTGGCATTTACCGTTTTGAATATTTTAAGACTAGTGCTCACACATCAGTTTTTTAGTGTTATTTTCGGTGTGGTACATGCAGCTATCGCAGGTATGATGTTCTACCTGACCGGCATTGGCATTGTGAAGGTGCTTCCGCTCTCAAAGAAGTTCATCTATTCGATAGCAATTATCTGTGCAGGACTTTACTTTGTAAATTGGCTTGTAACAGTGGCAATTTTCTAATATAATATTTAGAGTCCATAAGGCTCTTCGTCAATGCGGGTTTCGCTGTGGACGGGGAGCCTTTTAAGTTATGTGTTTATTGTGAATCTACAAATTATCATACCGCCGTCAGGGTGGCACAAGGGAGGCAGACTATGTATCTGGAAAAATATGAACAGTATCTTGGAACAGGGGAGAGGAATGAGCAGGGACTCGACCTGAAAACTTTTCTTGAGGAGTATAACCCTAAGCTTTATGACACTCCGGCTAACACGGTAGATAATCTGATTTTTACCTATGTTGAGGAAAATGGGAAAAAGAAGATAGGAAGGATACTTCTTATAAAGAGAAGAAATCACCCGTCGATAGGCTGGTGGGCTCTTCCGGGAGGCTTCGTGGACTTCCGCGAGAACCTCGATGTGGCTGCGGCGAGGGAACTTGAGGAGGAGACAGGGCTTAAGGGTGTGAAGGGGGTTCAGCTTGGAAGCTATGGTGACTACGACCGCGACCCGAGAACGAGAATTATTACGACTGCTTACGTTTTTGTCGAGGAGGAGGGAAAGCTCACCGCGACGGCGGGAGATGACGCGGCGGACGCAGGCTGGTTTGCCATGAAGGTAAATAAGGCTGGCGAGGCCTCTGACAGCACGGATAAGATTAAAAAAGAATTTTTTGACATAGAATTTGAGTGCGGACAGATAAGGCCCACTGCGAGGGTGCTAGTGATAACTGACAGAACGGGCATGCTTGAGAAGAAGGACTACAAGATAGTGAGCAACAACCTGATTTCCGCTGACCATGCAGCGATTATTTTGAACGGATATGATTATGTGAATGAGTATCTAGCCTGAAATGGAGATTGATATATTATGGAAAAAAAGAAGATATTTGTAATAGGACATAAAAATCCGGATACGGACTCTATCTGTTCAGCGATTGCCTACGCGCAGCTGAAAAACCGCATAGACAGCGGGAATGAGTACATTCCTCTCCGCGCAGGGCATATTAATGAAGAAACCCAGTATGTGTTAAAGCAGTTTGGGGTGGAGGCGCCGCAGTATGTCATGGACGTTAAGAGTCAGGTTAAGGATATAGAGATACGAAAGGTTGAAGGTGCGGACAGCAGCATATCGATAAAGGCAGCTTGGACACTTATGCGGGATATCGGCGTTGTGACACTACCGATTACGAAGGACAACAAGCTCGAGGGGCTCATCACTATAGCGGATATCGCAACATCCTACATGGATGTTCACGACAGCACAACACTCTCCACGGCAAAGACCGTATGTAAGAATATTGTCGAGACGCTCGACGGCGAGCTTATAATCGGTGATGAACACCATGTTTTTGACAGGGGAAAGGTGCTCGTGGCTGCGGCAAATCCCGACCTCATGGAGAGCTACATCAAGATGGGCGACATTGTCATACTCGGAAACCGCTATGAGTCGCAGCTTTGTGCCATAGAGATGCAGGCGGGCTGTATAGTCGTGTGTGAGGGAGCTCCTGTATCAATGACGATAAAGAAGCTTGCAATCGAAAATCATTGCACGATAATAAGTACTCCGCACGATACCTTTACGGCTTCAAGACTTATAAATCAGTCCGTGCCGATAAGCTTTTTCATGAGGACGGACGGACTCATAACCTTCAGCACGGAGGCATATACCGATGAGGTACGTCAGGTTATGGCCAAAAAGAGACACCGTGATTTCCCTATACACGATGAGCAGGGAAACTATATAGGCATGATTTCCAGAAGAAATCTCCTCGGCATGGGCAAAAAGCAGATTATCATGGTGGATCACAATGAGGCGAAGCAGGCAGTCGACGGAATTGATCAGGCGGAGATATTAGAGATAATTGACCACCACAAGCTCGGCGCGGTAGAGACCATGAACCCCGTGTTTTTCAGAAACCAGCCTCTTGGCTGTACGGCGACTATAATCTATCAGATGTACTGTGAGAACCATGTGGACATCGACAAAAAGACGGCGGGGCTTATGTGTTCGGCAATTCTCTCCGATACACTCATGTTCCGCTCTCCGACCTGCACTCCGGCTGATATGAAGGCAGCCAACGAGCTTGCGGACATAGCGGGAATTGTGATTGAGGAGTACGCGGTCAAGATGTTCCGCGCGGGCAGCAATCTGAAGGACAAGACTCCGCAGGAGATTTTTTCACAGGACTATAAGCGCTTTTCCGTGAATGACATCAATTTCGGTGTGGGTCAGATATCTTCCATGGACGAGGACGAGCTTCTCGATATCAAAGATAAGATTATGCCGTATATGAAGGAGCAGCTTGAAAGTCAGGGTGTCAACATGATATTCTTCATGCTCACCAATATGATTGCCACGGAGACATTGCTCATTGCGCTCGGAAACGGTGCCGACGACGTGATTGAGAATGGCTTCGACGCGCCTAAGCTTGAGGACAATGTGTATAGACTTGAGGGCGTAGTATCAAGAAAGAAACAACTTATACCCGAGATACTCACGGTTCTGTCACAAGAATAAGCGAATTGAAAAAGGAGGATTACATGGCAAAATTAAGCTGGAAGCCGGGAAATATGCTCTATCCCGTCCCTGCGGTTATGGTAAGCTGCAAAAGGGAGGGCGAAAGACCGAATATAATCACTGTGGCATGGGCAGGAACGGTCAACACTAACCCGCCGATGGTGTCGATATCGGTAAGACCGGAGAGGTATTCGTACAATATTATAAAGGAGACGGGCGAGTTTGTCATAAACCTTGTCACAAAGGAGCTGGTGTACGCCACGGATTTCTGCGGGGTGCGCTCGGGAAAAGATGTCGACAAGTTTGCCGAGATGAAGCTTCACGAGACCGAGTCGAAGGAGGTCACGGCTCCGGGAATAGCTGAGAGCCCGGTCAATATAGAGTGCCGCGTTGTGAGCGAACAGCCTCTTGGCAGCCACACACTCTTTCTTGCCAAGGTCGTCAATGTTCAGGTGGACGACCGCTATATGGACGAGAAGGGAAGATTTGACCTCAATGCATCGGGTCTTACGGCTTATTCACATGGAGAATATTTTGAATTGGGGAAAAAACTCGGGAAATTCGGGTATTCGGTGAATAAAAAGACCGACGGCAAGGGTAAGAACAGTAAGAATAAGCTTAAGTCCAAGCCATCGGCAAAGAAGAAGGACAGGAAAAAGTAATAATAAGCTATGATTTCGGGTTAGATATTAACGCAGTAACCTGAGGATAATTAAAAAAAAGAAACGAAGGAGACGGTTATGAAGAAGAGCAATGTGGTACTTATTGGTATGCCGGGAGTGGGAAAGAGCACGGTCGGAGTGGTTCTGGCAAAGCTTTTGGGATATCAGTTTATCGATACTGATCTTGTTATACAGGAGAAGGAAGGAAGACTTTTAAGGGAAATAATTGCCGATGAAGGCAATGCGGGCTTTCTTAGAATTGAGGACAAAATAAATGCAGAACTTGAGGCAGAGCACTCGGTGATTGCGCCGGGCGGAAGCGTTATATATGGTGAAAATGCCATGAGACATTTCAAGGAAATAGGAACAGTCGTATATCTTAAAGCATCCTATGAGGTAATAAATGAGAGATTGTCAAATCTCGAAGGCAGGGGTGTTGTGTTAAAGGAAGGCCAGACATTGAAGAACCTCTACGATGAGCGGTGTGTCCTCTATGAAAAATATGCGGATGTCATAATCGATGAACACGGAAGAACTCTGGCTGACACTGCCAAGGCGGTAGCAATAGCTGTTAAATAATAGAAAATAATTTCCAAATAATGTAAATGTTACAAAAAATATTAATTTTTCGTAACATTTTGTAACAAAATGTGTAAAAAATATCCTTTTTTTTATAAAAAAACCTTTACAAAACGGGCATTTCTTGTTAGTATGTATTTGTTACAAAATTGTTAAGTAAGTTCTTACATTTTTGGGAGGGCACAATGAAGTTTACCAGGCAGTACAGAAAATTGAAGAATGTCTATCTGAAGGTTGCAGTAGCTGCCTGTTTGTTTATTATATTTGTAATACCATTTGCGACACGTTTTACCACACCTGAAGAGGTGGAGGCAGGAAGCCGTATGGCAGCAGGAACAGCAGGTTACACGGTAGTGCTGAACGGAACCCCGATAGGCTGTACGGAGGATGCGGACATCGCGAGGACGGCTTTGCAGAGCGTGAGAGCACGGTTGAACGATGAGAATGGAACTACGGTCTATGCGGACACACAGCTTGAGGTATTTGCCGATGACAATATCAGAGGAAAGCTCCTTGATGAGGCAGAGCTTGAGAAGCTTATGTACGATGCGGTTACATCGGTTGCATATGTTCCCGAGAATCTTGCATATACGGTTCGTATAGATGATTATATGGTTACGGTAGGAAGTGAAGCTGAGGTAATTGAGCTTCTCGAGGCTGCCAAGAACAAGATGGCAGGCGATGATGCAACAGCATTTCAGGTTGAGCTTGTCGACAGCACGGACAACGGATTGTCACATAAGACAGTCAATGTTGCGACGGCTGATATTACGATGAATGAGGCTGCGAAGGTTCTTGCGACAATAGACGGAACTGATACAGTTCAGGTTACTGAGGATACCGTTTTCGAGGATGGTGTTCTGTATGTTGGATTTAAAGAGAAAATTGAAGTTATAGAGACCTTGGGAAATTCCGCATCGGTTATGTCGGTTGAGGAAGCGCTTGATGATATCACTAAGGAGAAGGCCGAGAAGGGTACCTATGAGGTACAGTCCGGTGACTGCCTTTCATCTATTGCAGACAAGACGGGCATTGCACTTTCTGAGTTGTACGAGCTCAATGAAGGTCTTAACGAGGACAGTGTGATTATGCCGGGAGACCTTATCACGATTACGGTTCCTACACCTGAGCTTTCAGTGGTCGTAAAGGAAGAGGTTACCTACAGTGAGGAGTATCAGGCAGACGTTGTATATGTTGACAACAACAGCATGTATCAGGGACAGCAGAATGTGATATCACAGGGTACACCGGGCTACAGAGAGGTTATAGCAGTTGTCAGCTCCAAGAACAACAAGGAGTATGACAGAGAGATTATCAGTCAGTCTATTATAACAGAGTCCACACCTACTGTTATTGAACGAGGAACACTTATTCCTCCTACATTTATCAATCCACTCAGCTCCATGGTTGAGACATCGGGCTACGGATATCGTACACACCCTGTTTCGGGACAGGCCGGAAGCTTCCACACAGGTATTGATTTATATGTACCTATGGGAACGGCAGTTAAGGCTTCCTGTGGCGGTACGGTAACACTTGCAGGCTGGAATGGGGGATACGGCTGGTGCGTTGATATAAGTCATGGAAACGGGCTTACGACAAGATATGGACATCTCAGTTCCATAGAGGTATCTGTCGGACAGACAGTATCTCAGGGACAGAGAATAGCTCTTTCGGGAGCCAGCGGAAATGTAACAGGTCCGCATCTTCATTTCGAAGTTTTACTTTGGGGAAATTCACAGAACCCATATAATTATTTGAACAAATAATGCACACAATATAAGGCAGAGGGGAGAAGCTTTCCCTCTGCTTTTATTAATTTACGGAGGATATGGTAAACGTGTGTTGAAAATAGCCTTTACAAACAGGACTTTTATGCTATAATGGGATAGATGCGTGGAGATACGCGAATTTAAGAGAATTACATGTGACAGAGGTATGTAATGGAACAGTATGTTATTAAGGGGGGGAATCCCTTAAGTGGTGAAGTTAATATTATTGGTGCCAAGAATGCTGCTCTTGCTATAATTGCTGCAGCTATCATGGCTGATGAGACAGTTACTATAGATAATGTGCCGGATGTGAGTGATATACAGGTTCTTTTCGGGGCAGTTGCGAGTATTGGAGCTGTGGTGGAGAGAGTCGACAGACATACCTATAAGGTGAATGGCTCACTTATAAATACTACTATTGTTGATTATGAGAAGGCGAAGAAGATAAGAGGTTCATACTATCTTCTGGGTGCACTTCTTGGAAAATACAGGGAAGCGCATGTGGCTTTTCCGGGAGGCTGTAATATAGGAACAAGACCTATAGATCAGCATATCAATGGATTTAAGGCTATGGGCGCGGAGGTCGACACAGCCTATGGAATGATAACGGCGAAGGCAGAGAGGCTTGTGGGCGGTCATATCTACCTTGATATGGAGTCTGTCGGAGCTACCATCAATATAATGCTTGCTGCGGCACTCGCAGAGGGCAACACGATTATTGAGAATGCAGCCAAGGAGCCGCATGTAGTAGATGTAGCCAATCTTCTCAACTGTATGGGCGCGAATATTAAGGGTGCAGGTACGGACGTAATCAGAATTAAGGGAGTTTCTAAGCTCCACGGTGCGACGTACTCCATCATACCTGACCAGATAGAGGCAGCCACCTTTATGTGTGCGGCGGCAGCTACGGGAGGGGATGTCCTTATCAAGAATGTTATCCCTAAGCACATTGAAGCTATCACGGCGAAGCTCACGCAGATTGGCTGTGAAGTATCCGAGTTCGATGATGCTGTCAGGGTTGTGGGCTATCGCAATATGAAGTACACTAACGTAAAGACGCTTCCGTATCCGGGCTTCCCGACCGACGTACAGCCGCAGATAACGGTTGTACTGGCGCTTGCTAAGGGTACAAGCATTGTCACGGAGGGGATTTTTGAGAACCGTTTCAAGTATGTGGATGAGCTTGCCAAGATGGGCGCAGACATCACCGTGGAGGGAAATACAGCTATTGTCAAAGGTGTTGAACGCTATACAGGGGCAGAGGTTACGGCGCCTGATCTGCGCGCAGGAGCGGCGCTTGTGCTCGCAGGACTTGCAGCGGACGGAATAACCGTTGTTGACGATATCAAGTATATACTCAGAGGTTATGAGGACTTCGACGCTAAGTTAAGAGATTTAGGTGCTAAGATAGAGTATGTACAGAGCGAGAAGGAGCTCCGCAAGTTCGTGCTGAAGATATCATAGATAATTTTATAAGGAAAATAAAAAGGGTGAATGTCAAATGGACGTTCACCCTTTTTCTGCTTTATAGGAAAGACCGTTGTTGGTGTTCCATAAAGCAAAAGTAGTGAAACATAAATTTCCAAATTTATGTTTCACTACTTCTACAGCAGGAAAACGCCAACGGCGTTTTCCCAAAAGTTGACCATAAAAAATCATTCAACTTTTTATGGTCAACTGATGTTAGCGGAACTGGAACTGTGCAATAAGGTTCTTGAGTGTTTCGGCCTGTGCGGAAAGCTCCTCGCTTGTAGCGGAGGTTTCCTCGGCAGATGCTGAATTGCTCTGTACGACCTCTGAAATCTGTTCAATAGCTTTCTCTACCTGTGCGAGCATATCTGACTGGCTTACGGCTGTCTCACTTGACTTGGCTGCGCTGTCTGCAAATGACTTCATTGAGTCGAGGATATTATTGAGTACAGCAACAGTCTTTTTGGTAATCTCGTTACCATTCTCGATCTCTACAAGGGATCTTTCGAGAAGTTCTCTTGTGTTGACGGCTGACTTAGCACTGTCATCGGCAAGCTTACCAATCTGGTCTGCAACTACGCCGAAACCTCTTCCTGCATCACCGGCTCTCGCTGCCTCGATGGAAGCGTTGAGTGAGAGAAGGTTGGTCTGTGAAGCAATATCCTCAATCTCTCCGATGATATTCTGAATCATTCTTGATGTCTCATTAATTCTCTGCATTGCATTTGTGAGCTCAATAAGGTCTGACTGGCTCTTCTCGGCGTCAAGCTCAGCCTGCTTTGCCTTTGCGGAAGCTTCCTTGGCTTCCTTTGCAGTGGTGGCTGCTGATTCGTTAATGTTCTCGATGGTAGCAGTGAGTTCCTCAATGGCGCCTGCCTGCTCCGTGGCACCCTCGGCGAGTGTCTGAGCGCTCTCAGCGAGCTGTGAAGAACCGATGGCAACCTGATCCGATGACATATTGATATTGTGGAGTGTATCATTGAGCTTGCGGTTCATGTTTCTCATTGCCTGAATGAGGGATACGAACTCACCAACATACTGATCCTCAATATTCGTATTAATGTTGAAATTACCATTTGACATTTCAGTGAGAAACCTGCCGGCATCCGTGACAATCTCGTGAAGGGAGTGGCAGCTCTCCTTTAAGTTGTTTGCAAGCTTTCCAAACTCGTCCTTTGACTCGTAGGTGATGTCGACATCGAGTTCACCCTTTCTGAGCTTCTCTGCTGCGGCCTCAATCTGCGTCATAGGCTCCATGATAATTATTATCAAGGATTTGCGAATTCTTGATGATATCGCAATGGATGCGGCAAATATTATAATTGTAATAACAGTAGAAATAATACCGATGGTGAATGCAAGGGCATATTCGCTGTCGGCAGCGTTAGAGGAGGCATCACCTATTTCTATAAGAATATTCTGCACCTTTTCCGTTATATCGTTGTAGGTTCCGTTGAACATCTCAAGAGCCTTGTCATTTTCATTACTTCTTGCAAGGTTCATAAGCTCTAAGCGGGCTGACTTCAGCTCGGAAACAGCGGAGTCAAGCTCACTTATGATAGCCTTGTTGTGGTAGCCGGACTCTAAAGCGGTGATGTTAGACATAACGTTCTGTGAATACTGCTCTGCCAGATCGAGTTTCTCATTGGTAACTGCAGTATCATCGGTTGTGAGTGACCAGAGAACCATCTTGTCAATAATCTGGATGTCTTTTCTTATCTCCATCTGAAGAACATCATTACGGTATGCAGTGGTATAGAAACTTCTGAACTGTATAAGAACAGTGGTGAGTGAAATGATTGCCGCAACGAAAATAATAGATGTTGCGAGCAGTACGCATCCAAAGCTGTATTTGAGCTTTTGGGCGATGCTTAAGTGTTTTAATTTTTCGTCCATGGTATTGTCTCCTTAGTTGTTTTTTGTGGCATAGGGCTATTCCGGTGCCAAAGGCATGGTAAAAAAAGCCTATTTATTGTTCTGTAATTAAATATATAGTACTTATTTTTTGTTGTCAATTACTATGTTGTATGTTTCCGGAAAAAAATTGTATTTAATAAAAAACATCCTCTGATGAACCTCAGAGGATGTTAAAAGACGGTTGATGAATACCGTGGAAACTACACAATAGCCTCAATTTTAAGCTTAGGATACTTTAAAAGGTCAATAAATTCATTGCCGACCTGAACCATAGGGCGGTACAGACACATAGGATTAATCATAACGATTTCACCGATACGTCCGTCATTGAGGCGGACATTGTTGTGAAGGTATGTGGCTGTGATGCGGTTTAAAAATGTCATAATGTAGTGTGGGTCATATTTGTTCAGCCCTTCCTCATCAAACATCTGAATTACATCGAATGGACAGAAGGCACCGCGGTAGCTTCTCTGTGCCGTCATGGCATCGTACACGTCCGCGATTGCCACAATCTTGGCAAACGGAGTAATGCGGGAGGCCTCCGTGTGGAAAGGGTAGCCTGAGCCGTCACAGCGCTCGTGGTGAAGGAGACATACCTCCTTGATACGGATATCAATAGGCTGATCCTTCAAAAGCTGGTAACCACGCTTTACATGCTCCTTCATAAGTGCGTACTCCTCATCGGAAAGACGGCCGGGCTTGTTAAGTATGTTCTGAGGTATTGTCAGTTTGCCAATGTCGTGCAGCAGTCCAGCTGTTGTCAGAACCTTCAGATCCTCGCCTTTTATTCCAAGCCACTGACCGAGAATGTTTGATATAAGGGCAACGTTCTGGCTGTGGGTGGATATGATGTCGTCATAGTTGCGAAGGTTGTGTATGATGTCGAAGATATGTATTGTGTTCTTGCTCGTATTGATAAGGTGTGCTGCATCATTGTAGATTGACTCGGTATCAATCGGTTTTCCGGTGCTTGCCGCCTCACTAAGCACATTTGTAAGATGCTTGACGGAGACTTCATAGTCAGCCTTAAACTGCTTGAAATCTTTGCTGTTTTTGAGCTTATCCGAATAGTGCGTATCCTCAGAATGACTGCTCTTAGCCGGCTCTGCCTTGGGAACCGGAGCCGGACTGTCATCTATAGGAACTTCCAGAATAGTATAGTACTCAAGCTTCGATATCGTAGCCTCATCAAGCACAAATCCGGCAGGCAGAACAAGCTGTCCTGCCGGATTGTATAAATCCTCCGCAATAACCATTCCGGGCTTAACTTCAAATGAAAATAGAACCTTTTTTGCCATAAGTACTCCTTCTTGTGTCTTTATTATTTCATGTCTTTATTTTTCTAAAAGCTTGAATGCACTGACTAAAGTTTTGAGTTTTTCTGCCTGTGCTGCAAGCTCTTCGCTGCTTGCCGAGCTTTCTTCAGCCATAGCGGTATTTTCCTCGACAACGGCTGCAATCTGGTCGGCTGCCTGTGAAATCTGGTTGAGGGCGTCAGCCTGTTCGGCAGATGCCTTGGATATAGAACCGATGTTGTCTACGAGAACATTGGTCTTGTCAACGGACTCGATAAGCTTTGCTGCTGTCTCGTCAACCATTCTCTTTCCGGCTTCAACCGCGTTGAGAGCCTGGATAATAAGATCATTGGAGCTCTTTGCGGCAGCGGCACTCTGGGAAGCGAGATTGCCGACCTGTGTAGCTACTACTGCGAAACCACGACCCTCATCTCCGGCTCTCGCAGCCTCGATGGATGCATTGAGTGCGAGAAGATTGGTCTGTGAAGCTATATCATTGATTGTGTTGATGATGCCGCTTATCTGTTTTGCAGCCTCATTGATGGTATCCATAGCCTGAACAACCTGCTGCATATCCTCGTTGCTTGCCATGATATCATTGCCGACAACCTTTGCCATATCGTTGGCTGTGTTGGCGTTCTCGGCATTCTTGTTTACCTGTTCGGAAACTGTCTCAATGGTGCTCTGTAATTCCTGTACGGAGCTTGCCTGGTCGGTTGCACCTTCGGTGATTGACTGTGCGCCGTCAGAGAGCTGGCTGGCATTTGCGGATACCATGTCGGCTACCTCGTTGATTTCGGAAAGAGTGTTTGACAAGTCTGTTACAACGGTTACGAGAGCATCCTCGATAGCCTTAAAGTCTCCGACGTGCTCGACCTCAGGTGTGAGATTGAAGTTTCCTGATGCCATCTCATTAAGCCCGCGGGTGATGTCTGCGATGATTTCCTTGAGACGTGCGGACATCTCGGAGAAGGTGTGGGTAAGTTCACCAATCTCATCGTTATATACAGCCTGTGTTGTCACTGAGAAATTACCTACGGCAAGCTCGTTGGCAACGCTTACAACGCCGTCAATCGGCTTTAAGTACTTAACTGTGAGCCTGCGGCTGATATATACAATGCAACCGAGTGTTGCAAGAGCAATGACAACCATAAGAGCTACGAGTATGAGTGTATTGCGCGATAAATCGAACTGAGACAGTGCGCTGGCTGCCCACCAGGTCTGTCCGCAGGCATTGATAGGAGAGTAGAAACGAACCACATGAGTTCCGTCGTCCTTCTTGGTGCTTACGGAAAAGCTCTTTCCGGTGTCAATTCCCTTCTGTATCTTTGCATATTCGCTGGCTGAGATAAGGTCAGTGAGACGGACACCTACATAGTCGCTGGATTCACTGTCATATACCATCGTGCTGTCTGAAGTGAGAACATCCACATACATACTAGGGTAGTCAGGGTCACTTGATGTGAGATCGTCAAATGCGTCTACATTGATATCAACAAGAATTACACCGTAAGTTGTGTTCTTATATACAATAGGAAAGGAAGCGCTGACCATGTTAATTCCCTGGTCATAGTACGGATCGGTAAAAGAATTCATCTGACTCATGGCTGCGTTCTTATAATAGTCGGCTGAGCCGTATGTGTCATATGAGCCATAGCTCTGTACAGTATTGGGATCACTCTCGTTTACATAGATGGTATAATCCTTGATTGCAGGGTCAAATGCATCGGGCTCAAAGAATACTCCGACGCCGGCAATCTTATCGTTTGAGGTGGCGGTCGTGCGGGCTATGCTTATGAGAAAATCCTCAATCTCCTTGTTCATCTCCTGAAGTTTTACATTATATACTGAGCTCTGTTCGGTACGTCCGTCGTATCCGTTTTTTTCATATTCAGCATATTTATCTACTATGTAGTCCTGTAAAATCTCGGCACAGTTGGTTGCGGTAGTGAGCACATTCTGTACCATGACGCCGTTCTGAGCGGCTACGCCTTCAAATTCACCTCTGATGCTTTTGCTGAGAAAATTAGCTGAGAGTATGGAGCTTATAGCTACGAGTACTACGAGAAATACGGCTAACAACACACCCGTGGCGGTTGAAATTTTGTATGAAAGCTTCCGGTTAAGAAACTTTTCATGTGCACTGTTTGGTTGGCTTTTGTTCATTAAGAATTCTCCATTCCGAGGCGTTTTGCCGTCTCTAATTTGTATTTGATCTTAAAATTAGAAATATCAAGACCATATTTTAAGAAAATTATATCATTTTTTTATATAAATAGCAATAATAAGGTGGCAAAACACGAAAATAATGCTATAATTAGGAGCCATATTTTACAATATATGCTATTGACTATTTGTGGGCGATATATTATAGTGTATATGCGAAAAAGTTCATAGAAGATTTATCCCTTATTCAGAGTGATGGAGATACATAGGATCGATGAAGTCACGGCAACCCCGTAAGCGGAAGGTGCCAGCCTGAGCGAGATATGCCATATTGATTATGGTTCGAACAATAAGAGGATTTGATTAGCCCTATTCAAGTCCACTTATGTGGGCTTTTTTTAAGCTTTTTATTCGGTGCGGATAAGCTTGACACTATTAATTTTTTTACAAATCGAAAGGAGATTTCAGATGAGTTATTTATTTACATCAGAGTCAGTGACTGAAGGACATCCTGACAAAATCTGCGATCAGGTTTCTGACGCAATACTTGATGCCATGCTTGAGCAGGATCCGATGAGCCGTGTCGCATGTGAGACGCTCACCAACACAGGTTTTATTATGGTAATGGGCGAGATTACAACGAAGGCCAATGTTGATATCCCTGCAATCGTAAGAAAGACTGTTACAGATATAGGTTACAACAATTCAGAGTACGGTTTCGACGGAAATACATGTGCGGTTATGGTTTCACTTGACAAGCAGTCACCTGATATAGCAATGGGAGTTGACAAGGCTCTCGAGGCTAAGGAAAACCAGATGTCAGACGAGGAGATAGATGCAATCGGTGCCGGAGACCAGGGTATGATGTTCGGCTACGCATCAAACGAGACAGAGGAGTATATGCCTTATCCTATCGCTCTTGCACATAGCCTTGCAAAGCCGCTCACCAAGGTGAGAAGGCCCGGCACCCTAAGTTACCCTCGTCCGGCGGGC
>CAMEEX010000046.1 GCA_945915235.1 uncultured Clostridia bacterium
TTGCATGAAAATCAGGTGTTTACACCAGATTTACTGGTGGGAAAGTTGAGTTATTTACATTAAAGCTTTTGTAAAAATTTTTATATTGTAAAACTACATGGCTGCCGGTTTGAGGGTTTATTTTTCCTATTATATAAAAATTTTTGAGTAAAAAATATGTATACGCAGGGATAGAATTTTATCATGCAAAAATATAAAATTATTTTTGTACTGCAAAAGAAAGGTATGGGGCTTTACACAATGAGATTACTGATTATAGAAGACGACAAGCCGCTCTCGTATGAGCTGAAGGAAGGGCTTGAGAGAAAGGGCTTTGCGGTGGACGTGGCGAACACGGGAAATGAGGGCGAGGAGAAGGCGTTTGTGACGGACTACGAAGCCATGCTTTTGAACCTCAATCTGGGGGCTCACCGGAGGGCGGCTTCTGTGCATTGAGTAGAGCGGTTCGCCACAGCCTGAAAACACACGGAGCAGACTATTGCGGCGGACACAATGTAGCTTATCGCGGTCATTCCCGAGCTTCCGAACATAAAAAGCGGTGCGATTGTTGGAATGACTGCGAGCAGGCTGCACACAAAGGCGGCTTTTCTGCTCTTTTTTGCCCTGTCAAACCGGAACAGGCTTATCGCCATAAGCAATGCCGCAGCCGCGGATAGTACACCCGTGACCATGGGGGCAAAATCGCCGTATCCGATAAAAATAATGTCAAAATATGAAAATGTATACGCTATCCGTTCTGTAGGGCTTGTAGCAAAGACCATGGCTGCGCTGAATGGAAGTATTTCAAGTATAAGGGCGGCAAGCATTGAGATGGTGGATATTGTGTAGCAGGCTTTGCTTTTGAATATGAGCTTTTTGGTTGTCTTTTCATTCATATTATTGCCACCGTTCTTTCCTGTTTTTAATTTTCTACAGTAAATAGATTTTGTTGTAAATTTTAATTTGTCTGTAATTTAATTTTAGCATAATGCCATTAAAAAGTCACTCTATGAATACGGCTTTATTTGGAATAATAGAGTTTTTTTGTGTAAATAATATTCCACATGAAGCACAAGAAAATATATTACTACGACGATGAGCTGGAGGACGAATTTTCGGGAATAAAAAGAAGGACGATAACGGTCGATGAGAATTACCGGTACAGCCACAAAAAAGCGTGGCGCGCAGCCGCGTGGGTGCTGTACCACATAATTATGACTCCCGTTGCGTTTATATATATGAAGCTTAATTTCGGCGTGAGGATAGAGGGCAGGGACAAGCTCAGGGAAATCGACGGCGATGCGGGGGACAGGTCTGTCTTTTTTTACGGAAATCACACGCACGTTCCGGGGGACGGCTACATTCCGACCTGCATAAGCTTCCCGAGGAAAGCCATCATATTGGCGCACCCGGACAATGTCTCCCTCTACGGCACGAAAAATATCATGGAGATGCTCGGTGCCTTTCCGATACCTAATAAGCTCGGGGGCATGAAAAATTTCCTCGGTGAGCTCGAGCACTATATCGGCACAGGGCACCCGATTTTTATTTATCCCGAGGCGCATATATGGCCTTATTATACGAAAATTCGTCCCTTTAACGAGAGCTCCTTCCGCTATCCGGTAATATATGACCGCCCCGTATTTTCTTTTACCATAACCTATCAAAAACACCTTTTCAGGACAAAAATCACAATATACATCGATGGACCCTTCTATCCGGACACCACAATAAACCCAAGACAAGCTGCCGTGAAATTGCGAAATCAAGTGTATGATGCAATGACGGCGCGCAGTGAAAATTCCACTTATGAGAAAGTAGAATACATTAAAAATAAGTGATTTTAACACTGTCAAACAAGCAGAGAAGCGGATTGCAAATAACCGATTAAATTATCAACTTAAGGAGGCTTCAATGAATATCCTGTTCTGCGGAAATTCCCGCGCCTTTGACGGCATACTGATAGCTGTTCTTTCCATAATAAAATATTATAAGGGCGAGTTAAATATTTACCTTTTTACCGCAGGGCTTGAAAATATGCGCGAGGATTACACGCCGATATGCTGGCAGCAGGTGAGAATTGTCGAGGATATTGTGACGGGCGTGTGCCCGAAAAGTCAGGTTTTTCTGATTGATAAAACGCAGGATTTTAAAAGCGAGCTTGCCGGGTGGGTCAACAAGGACACGGTCTACACGCCGTACTCCATGCTGCGGCTGTATGCGGACGACATTCTCGTGAACAGGCTTCTCTATCTCGACGCGGACGTGGTCGCCTGTGATGATATAGAGCCGCTCTACAACATGGGTATATCTGATTTTGAGATAGCCGGTGTGAGGGATTTTCTCGGGAAATGGTTTATCGAATACAATTACATGAACACGGGCGTGCTGCTTTTTAATATGCCACGCTGCCGTGAGAGCGCTTTATTCAAAAATGCGAGAAAAATGTGCCGCGGGAGAAAAATGTTCTTCCCAGACCAGACCGCACTGAACCGCGTATGTAAAAATAAGCTCTTTCTCCCCGAAAAATACAATGAGCAGAAGCGCTACAGACCCAACACCGTGCTGCAGCATTTCTGCAAATCTCTCCGAATATTTCCGTACATTCACACGGTAAATGTCAAGCCGTGGGAGATTGAGAAGCTGCACAGCGTGTACAAGCTATATGCCTATGATGATATATTGAAGCAGTATGAGAAGATAAGAAATATAATTAATATAAATGTTTAAAGCTTGTCGTGTAAGTATTGAAGAATAACTAAGAAAACTAATGATATTGATAAATAATGTTGAGCTGTTAAATAATTTTGCAATTAATTAAAAAGATTAAGGTGTCAAAACATGCTCATACAACTTAAATATGTATAACGTGTTATATTCATGCGTATCGCGATTTTTGGAGGAAGCTTAGATGTTCTTAGGGCTCTGTTCACCACATAGCCACAGTCAGCATGGAGGCTGACTGAGTTGCAAACAGCCATGGAGGGCTGGTTTTGCAACGGTGGCGTACATTTATAAAACCTATACCAGAGTCCTTAGAACATCTTAGCTTCGTACAACCTGAGTCGATACACATGAATATAATACGTTATACATTCAAAGATTAAATCTGCATGTTTTGACACTTCAATCTTAAAAATCATAATATAAGAGGAAAAAATATGTTTGAAAATTTTTTGACTGCGATTACAATAGCCTTTCTGGTGCTGTATTTTCCGCGGCTGATTGGCTGGTTTGGGTGGATTTTTCCGCAGAAGAAACTGACATGTGAAAAGAAGCACCGTTTTGCGCTCATCGTTCCGGCGAGAGATGAGGGCAGGGCGGTGCTGCCGCTGTTTGAGAGCCTCAGGGGGCAGAGCTATGGCACTGGGACGGACAGAATGTTTGACACCTATGTGGTCGTGAAAAATCCGCGCGACGAGGTGATTGACTATGCGCGGGAGATTGGTGCGAAGGTCTATGTCGATGAGGAGCAGAAGAGCAAGGGCGACTGCCTTGACTACTGCATAAGGCATATTTTGGCGGCGGGAAAGAAGTATGACGGCTATATAATCGTCGATGCGGACTGTCGGCTCGATGCGGATTTCCTGAAAAATATGAACGATGCGCTTGCAAGCGGGGCGCAGGTGATAACGGGGCGGAAGCTTGTGGAAAATTATACCATGGGTTATTTAAACAGCGGTTCAAAAAAAGTGGTCAATGCCATAACCTGCCAGAACGGTCTGGTATGGTCGATTATAGACGAGCTCGGAAACAGGTACAAGAGCGCGCTCGGGCTCACCACGATGCCGATAACCTCGGGGATACTTATAAGGGGAGATTTGGTCGAGGAGTGGGGCGGCTGGAACTACAGGCAGACGCTCACGGAGGACATGGAGCTGCTGCGCGACTGTGCGTGCAGGGGAATTAAGACCTTCCATTACTCTTATGCGGAGCTGTATCTCGAGGAGGCGCCGTCGCATGTGGACACGAACAGGAGAAGGACACGCTGGATGAGCGGAATGGTGGCGGCGGACAGGCTGTACTGCGGCAGGCTTCTCTCCAGGCACGGGATATGGGCGTTTGTGGACAACTACTATATACTGTCGCTGTGGCTTGTCTATGCCTATATCGGAACCTTGTCAGCGGCGGTGATATTCAATCTCATAACGCTCAGGATATGGCAGGCGGCAGCGGCGTTTTTGCTGATATACACCGCTTTTTTTGCACTGTCTGTCATGGCGGTGCTCGCAGACTGGAAAAACATAAGGCTTTCATGGGTAAAAAAGCTGGGACTTATGCTGATACACCCGTTTTTCTACATGGAATATATTTTCATTGTGGGGCGCGCGGTGCTCGGCATAAAGCCTAAGAGCTGGGAAAAAATCGGGAGGGTGCAGTATTAATGAATTATTTCAAGCTCGCATACACCACGCCCGATGTGCTCGAGAGGATAAAGGAGGCGGAAAAAAAGGGAGATTTCAATGCACATCTTGACCCGATAGATTACGGAAACTGCCTCCCGGTCGATGAAAATTTCCCGTATATTCCGACGGGAGCTTTAAAATTCCGACAGACATTGATGCGCGTGTTTATAATCGAACCGTTTATGTGGGTTGTGAACAGGTTTATATTCCGCACGAAAATTTATAATGACTACGGGAACGCCCAATCTCCATCAGGCATGATAATCACCTGCAACCACATAAACAAGCTCGATGCCTTGGTGGTCAAATGGGCGCTCAAAAAGAGCGGCGTGCTGCGGGGACGGCAGCTCAAGGTCATGGTGGCGGATTTCAATAATCAGAAGGGACGGCTCGGTGAGTACATGAGAGCTTTCGGGATAATGCCTTTTCCGTCGGGGCACAGGCTTGTGAGACGGTTTGACAGCGCGGTGTCGTACTACCTTGGAAGAGGTGACTGCGTTCTCGTATTTCCCGAGCAGTCGGAGTGGTGGGGCTATGACAGACCGCGCCCACTAAAAAACGGTGCCTTTTACTATGCCGTGAAAAACAATGTGTCTGTGCTGCCGCTCTTTATAACCTGCCGCGATGCCTGCCATGATGCCTGCCGCGATGCAGGACATGATGTACACTGTGCGGGAAAGAACTCGGGCGGCGTGGAGAGAAGATATTTTGACGTGCATATATTGGACAGGATTGAGCCGATAAAAGACGCTATAAGCGACCACGACAAAATACGCATGATGAGAGATGAAAACAGCCAACGGTGGAAAATAAAAAAAAATCTTGACATTAAGAAAACATAAAACTATAATGGTTCGAGGTCGAACAGTTCAGTATCAAACTGTTGGGACTCGAACTATTATTTTTTTGGAAAATAATTTTTAACGGTTTTCTAAGCCACACTATGAGGAAAGGAGCACGAGTTGGAAAAGAAACGCTATTTGGGCTTCGAGATTAAGAAGATGGACAACATCATTTTCCGTCAGCTTAAAAAGAAGCTGGTAGATGCAGGCTTTGACGAGGTCACGGTCATGCATGGTCATATATTGGGATATCTTTGCAGGCACAAGGACGTGGATGTTTACCAGAAGGACATAGGCGAAGCGTTCGGCATAGGCAAATCGTCGGTGACGAACATAATGCAGCTTATGGAGAAAAAGGGCTATCTGGTGTGCCGCACGGACGACAATGACGGGCGCTGCAAGAAGATAGTTCTCACGCAAAAGGGCGAGGAGACACACGCTGCGACGGTGCGCGTCATCGATATGCTCCACGAGGAGCTTGAGCAGAATGTCACGGAAGAGGAAAGACAGGTTTTTATGAATGTCATAGAGAAGATGAAGAAAAATATTGAGAACATGAACAAGGAGGAAGAACAGTGCTAAAGACATTAGGCGCGTATGTGAAAGAGTACAAGAGGGCATCAATCGCGACACCTTTCTTTATGATTTTGGAGGTGCTCATGGAGATGCTCATCCCATACCTGCTCTCAGCGCTCATCGACAACGGTGTTGAGAAGGGCGATATGGGTTACATACTCATGATTGGCGGCTGCATGGTAGTTATCGCGGCGGTCGGCTTGTTTGCCGGAATCATGGGTGGTGTTTACGGAGCTAAGGCTTCAACGGGATTTGCAAAAAATCTCAGAAAGGGTATGTTTGACAATATTCAGACTTACGCCTTTTCTAACATTGATAAGTTTAGCACCGCAGGACTTGTCACCAGACTTACAACGGACGTTACAAACGTACAGAATACCTATCAGATGCTCTTAAGAATGTGTATGAGAGCTCCGGTAAGCCTGATTCTTGCGATGGTTATGTCATTTATCATCAGTCCGAGAATTGCCGGAATTTATCTTATCGCGCTTGTGATACTCTCATGTATCCTTGCGGTTATCATAAGCCACGCTACAAAGTATTTCAATGCGGCATTTCCTAAGTACGATGAGCTCAATGCGAGCGTGCAGGAGAATGTCTCCGCAATCCGTGTTGTGAAGGCTTATGTTCGTGAGGACTATGAGAATAAGAAATTCAAGAAGGCGAGCAACAACATTTACAATATTTTTGTAAAGGCAGAGAAAACGGTTGCCTACAACAACCCTGTAATGCAGGTTACGGTTTACACCTGTATCTTAGTTATAAGCTGGGTCGGGGCAAAGATGATTGTCGGCTCGGGCGGAGCGCTTCTCACAACAGGTAAGCTTATGAGCCTCCTGTCCTACTGTATGACAATTCTTATGAACCTCATGATGGTTTCCATGATATTTGTAATGATTTCGATGAGTGTGGCAAGTGCAAAGCGTATCGCCGAGGTGCTTGAGGAGAAGCCTGACATTACCAATCCTGAAAATCCTTGCTATGAGGTTAAGGACGGAGAGATTGAGTTTGACCATGTAAACTTCGGCTACAACAAGGGCGCTGACAAGAGAGTGTTAAACGACATCAATCTCACGATAAGGTCGGGTGAGACAATCGGTATCATAGGCGGAACGGGAAGCTCCAAGTCAAGCCTTGTAAACCTCATAAGCCGTCTCTACGATGTCGACGAGGGAAGTGTAAAGGTAGGCGGCAAGGACGTAAGGGAGTACGATATCGAGACTCTCCGTGACGAGGTCAGCGTGGTTCTCCAGAAGAACGTGCTTTTCTCGGGAACAATCCTCGACAACCTTCGCTGGGGCGATAAGAATGCGACCGACGAGGAGTGCATGAGGGCATGTAAGCTGGCTTGTGCTGACGAGTTTATCGAGAAATTCCCTGACAAGTACAATACCTACATCGAGCAGGGTGGTACAAATGTATCAGGTGGTCAGAAGCAGCGTCTCTGTATCGCGAGAGCGCTTCTTAAAAAGCCTAAAATACTCATTCTCGACGACAGTACGAGTGCGGTTGATACGGCGACCGATGCAAAAATCCGCCACGCATTTGCGACGGAGATTGCACAGACAACGAAGATTATCATTGCACAGAGAGTTTCCAGTGTTCAGGGTGCCGACCGCATCATAGTTATGGACAACGGACGTATAAACGGCATCGGAACACATGAGGAGCTGCTCGCTTCCAACGATATTTACCGCGATGTATATGAGTCGCAGACCGGAGGCAGCGGTGATTTTGATGAAAACGGAGGTGAAGCATAATGTCGGGACCAATGGGAGGAAGACCGCCAAGAGGAGCGAAGCCTACAGTCGCTAATCCTGGAAAGGTATTTAAAAGAATAATAGGCTTTGTTGCCAAGAATTATCTGGTACACTGCATCGTGGTTCTCGTGTGCATCGCACTTACTGTATTTTCCACGATACAGGGAACCATGTTTATGAAAACACTTATCGACCAGTATATTATGCCGCTCATGCAGCAGACCGTACCTGATTATACGGATCTGCTCCACGCCATCATAAGAGTGGCATGCTTCTACGCAGTGGGTGCTATCGCATCATATGTAAACACGAGAACGATGGTTTACGTTACACAGGGAACCATGAGAAATTTGAGAAATGAGCTTTTTGTACACATGGAGTCCCTTCCTATAAAGTATTTTGATACACACGCACACGGCGATATCATGTCAATCTACACAAACGACGTTGATACGCTCAGACAGATGATAAGCCAGAGTATTCCGCAGCTTATCAACAGCTCAATCACAATCATCGGTGTGCTCGCGAGCATGATTATCCTCAACGTGCCGCTCACGCTGCTCACCCATGTGCTTGTAGGACTTATGCTCGTTGTCACAAAGAAGGCTACCGGAATGAGCGGAAAGTACTTCGTAAAGCAGCAGAAGAACTTAGGTGAGGTCAACGGCTTCATCGAGGAGATGATGGGAGGTCAGAAGGTTGTAAAGGTGTTCTGCCACGAGGAGGAGAACATGGAGCGCTTCGACAAGATTAACGAGGAGCTCTGCGACAGCGCCTACAATGCAAACAAGTTTGCCAACATCTTAGGACCTATAAACGCGCAGATCGGTAACATCAGCTACGTTATCATCGCGATAGTCGGCGGTGCGCTCGCAGTTGGCGGTGTCGGCGGCTTCACACTCGGAGGTCTTGCGAGCTTCCTAAACTTCAACAAGAGCCTTAACATGCCTATCAATCAGGTGAGCATGCAGTTTAACAGTATCATCATGGGTCTTGCGGGCGGCGAGAGAATATTCAAGCTTCTCGATGAGACACCTGAGGTTGATGACGGATATGTTACACTTGTAAATGCGACCAAGGAAGGCGATACGATAAAGGAGAGCGAGAAGCGCACCGGAATGTGGGCTTGGAAGCATTACCACAAGGACACGGGCGTTACCGATTATAGAGAGTTAAAGGGCGATGTAGTGTTTGACGACGTTGACTTCGGTTACAACCCGGACAAGATTGTTCTCCACAATATCAAGATGTTCGCTGAGCCGGGACAGAAGATTGCCTTCGTAGGTTCAACCGGAGCAGGTAAGACCACAATCACCAACCTTATCAATCGTTTTTACGATATTCAGGACGGAAAAATCCGCTACGACGGAATTAACATCAACAAGATTAAGAAGGACGATTTGAGAAAGTCCCTCGGAATAGTTTTACAGGATACACACCTCTTTACCGGAACGGTCATGGAAAATATCCGTTACGGTAAGCTCGATGCGACGGATGAGGAGGTCTACGCGGCAGCTAAGCTTGCCAACGCAGACAGCTTTATCACAAAGCTATCCGACGGCTACAATACGATGCTCACGGGCGACGGCGCTAACCTAAGCCAGGGTCAGAGACAGCTCCTCGCAATCGCGAGAGCCGCAATCGCAGACCCGCCTGTTCTCATTCTCGATGAGGCTACCTCCTCAATCGATACCAGAACCGAAAAGATGGTTCAGGATGGTATGGATAAGCTCATGCACGGCAGAACGACCTTCGTCATCGCGCACAGACTCTCCACTGTCAAGAACAGCGACTGTATCATGGTTCTCGAGCAGGGACGTATTATCGAGCGCGGTACGCATGATGACCTTATAGAGCAGAAGGGAAGATACTATCAGCTTTATACGGGGAATAGTATTGCGGGGTAAAAAAATGCCTACAGTGAAAAGTTCTGACAAATAAATTGCTCAAAGCATGATATTTTTAAATTTTCAAATATAAAAAGACATCATTACTTATATAGATAAGTAAAGGTGTCTTTTTGTTTATTTTAGAAAATGAAAAACAGTAAATCATTGCATGTTACGAATAATCTACAAAATAATGCGTACAATAACAAATAAAATGGTCTAATGTAATTATATTTTGCTAAAAAACATCAAAATAATATCAAAAATTTTGACAAAAATGTGTAATGATGATATTCTGTTACTGTGCTTTATTTTTTACAGGGAGGTGTTGACATGTTACTTGATTTTTCTGTTGAAAACTATAAATCTTTTTTGAAAAAAGCACAATTTTCAATGACTCCGGCACCGAAGCAGCATGGATTGGATTACAGTATTCTTACGGAAAAGGTCGGAAGAAGAAATGTCAAAGGGTTATGTTCATCGGTTATCTATGGACCTAATGCCTCCGGCAAAACGAATATTATTGGCGCAATGGATGTACTAAGGTCGATTGTTTTGAGAGGCAATATACGAAATGCAGAGGAGCAGAATTCGCCTAATAAAGCTGCATATAACCTTGAATTAATTCCTAATAATTTAATTGATGAAGTTAAACCGGTTGTTTTTAAGGTCTCATTTGTAGAAAATAAAATGAAATTTGATTATGAACTCAGCCTGTTGTTGGGAATGTTCCTTGATAACTCTTATAAAAGAACAATAAAAGAAGAAAACTTGTCTATAAATGATGAATTAGTGTTTGAAAGGACAGACAAGGTAAAATTTGGTGATTTTAAGAAAATTAGAAAGTATATTCCAAGTCAGTCGGAAGTAAATTTTTACTTAGCCAACTCGTTTGCTAATCAAAGTCTGGTTGATGATGAATTGTTTCTTTCAAATGGATTTAAGCTGCTTATTTCACCTGATTTGTCAAAAATCATAAGGGACTGGTTCTCGGAAAAATTTATGGTAATTTACAGAGCTGATGCCATTCAGCTTATAAGAAAATTTTCTGACCCTCAAAAAAATACTGTATTTGTCGAGAAAACGACTAATGAGGCGGCAAAGATTTTTGGTATTAATTCAAATTCTATAGCTTACATTGCGGGGGATGAAGGAGAAGCAAAGTTATGTTCTGTTTTTCAAGATAAGAATAATAAGGAAAGTGCAAAGGCCGTCTTTGCAGAGGTGTTTGAGTCATTTGGAACAATAAGGTTTATTAATATGTTTCCACTTGTGCTGAGAGCCATTGCTATGGGGGGAACACTTGTAGTGGACGAATTTGATGCGTCAATACACCCGATGGCGCTTATGAGCATTATCAATGTTTTTCATAATGATGACATCAATAAGAAACATGCACAGCTTATTTTTAATACACACAATCCTATTTTTTTGAACTCCAATATTTTTAGAAGAGATGAAATTAAATTTGTCGAAAAAGATGACGACACTCTGTTGAGTGAAGTGTATTCATTGTCAGATTTTGGAACTTCAGGTGAGTCGGGAGTCCGAAAAGGCGATGATTACATGAAAAATTATTTTATCAGTCAATATGGTGCTATTAAAACCATTGATTTTTCTCCTATTTTTGGAAGTGAAATCTTAGAGGAGGAAGAAAATGGCAAATAGAAAAAAATCAAAAAAATATTATTTTAGTGTAGAAGGCGAAACTGAAGAGTGGTATTTGCTGTGGCTGAGAGATATGATAAATTCTTCGGAGAAGGCCGCTTTTAAGGTCGCTATTGACTGTAAGATTGAGAAAGACCCTTTGAAACGTGCTAAGGGGCTGGTAACTACAACAAAGACAGAGATATTTCATCTATGCGATTATGAAAGCGACGAAGAAATTCATGTAAAACAATTTATTGATACGATAGATAAAATGAAGTCTGCAATGGGGCTGGGAAAGCAGATAACCTATAGGTTTGGATATAGTAATTTTGCCTTTGATTTATGGATTGTTCTTCATAAGGCAGACTGCAACGGGGCTTTATCCCACCGAAAAGGATATTTGCCGTATATAAACAGGGCTTTCGGAACAAAATTTCAGAGTATGGACGAATATAAGCATGAAGATAACTTTAAAGGCTGTCTGAAACAGTTGGCTTTGGAAGACGTAGTAAAAGCTGTTGAACGAAGTGAGCGGATAATGGCCGGCAATCAAGCCAGCGGATATACCTTACATAATTATAAGGGTTTTAAGTATTATAAGGAAAATCCTTCGTTATCGGTCTGGGAGGCTGTTAAAGAGATTATGCAGGACTGTAAATTATTGTAATTAAAACATAATGGCATATTCTCTGTACAAATCCCCCAACATTTACTATAATAAGTAAGGCGGTGCTAACCAATACGATTGTTATTGCGGCACACGCTAATGTATAGAAGCGAGGTGTATCACATGAGTACGGTAGTCGAGAGACTTAGCGCGTTACGCGCACTTATGAAGGAAAAGAATATTCAGGCATATATAATATGTACTGACGATTTCCACGGTTCTGAGTATGTTGGAAGTTATTTTAAGGCGAGAGCCTTTATGTCAGGCTTTACTGGTTCGGCGGGAACGCTTGTAGTGCTTCCTGATGAGGCAGGACTGTGGACTGACGGAAGATATTTTCTTCAGGGAGCGGCACAGCTTGAGGGCAGCACAATCACACTTATGAAGATGGGTGAGGAGGGTGTGCCTACGATAGCTGAGTTCCTTGCAGATAAACTGGCGGACGGAAGCAATATCGGCTTCGACGGAAGAACGGTAACTGACGCTTTCATGGGAAGGATAACGGAGAGCATCAAGGGAAGAAATATGTCCTATGTATGCGGTGAGGACCTTGTCGATAAGATATGGACGGACAGACCGGCTCTCTCTAAGGAGCCTGTATGGGAGCTTTCCGTTGAGTACACGGGCATGAGCCGTGAGGAGAAGCTTGCAAAAATCCGTGAGTCTATGAAGAAGGAGGGCGCAGACCTTCTTGTTCTCACAGCACTTGACGATATCGCATGGCTGTTAAATCTCCGTGGAAATGATGTCGCATACAATCCGGTATTCTTATCATATATGACAATGACTGCCGACAGCGCTGTTCTCTATCTCGATGAGAGCATTTTAAATGCCGATATCAAGGGCAAATTGGCTGCTGACGGCATTGAGCTTAGAAAGTACAACGATATTTACAGCGATTTGAAGAAGGTGGACAAGAATGCTGTTGTTCTTGTGGACAAGGCTACGGCTAACTTCCTTATCGTTCATTCACTTCCGAACACAGCCAATGTAAGAGCAGAGCAGAGCCCTGTTGTGCTTCCTAAGGCAATCAAGACTGTTGCGGAGAGAGAGAATGAGAAGAAGGCTCACATCAAGGACGGAATGGCTGTCACACACTTTATGTACTGGCTCAAGAAGAATGTCGGCAAGCTCGATATAAGCGAGATGAGCGCGGCAGTGCAGCTTGACGAGTTCAGAAAGAAGCAGCCGGGATATCTTGGAGAGAGCTTTGACCCGATTATGGGCTATGGTCCTCACGGTGCCATCGTGCATTATTCAGCGACCGAGGAGACGGACGCGAAGCTTGAGCCGAGAAGCTTCCTCCTTGCAGACACGGGCGGACATTACTATGAGGGAACAACCGACATAACAAGAACGATTGCGCTCGGTGAGCTCACCGACGAGGAGAAGAAGGTGTTCACACTTGTTCTCAAGGGTCATTTGAACCTCGCAAACGCACAGTTCTTATATGGCGCAAGAGGAGAGAACCTCGACTACATCGCGCGTGAGCCGCTCTGGAGAAACGGCATGGACTACAACCACGGAACAGGTCACGGTGTCGGATATCTTCTCAACGTACATGAGCGTCCTAACGGCATCAGAACCAAGATTGCACCTAGCGGACCTTCCGCAGTGCTTGAGGAGGGCATGATTACCTCCGATGAGCCTGGAATGTACATTGCAGGCAAGTTCGGAATAAGACATGAGAATCTCGTTCTCTGCGTTAAGAGGGAAAAGACCGAGTACGGTCAGTTTATGGGCTTTGAGCCGCTCACGATGGTTCCGTTTGACCTCGATGCCGTCGATGTATCCTACATGACTGCTGAGGAGAAGGAGAGATTGAACGCATACCATGCGAAGGTATTTGCGACAATCAGCCCTGACTTCGCGGGTGAGGAGCTTGAGTGGCTTAAGAACGCTACAAGAGCTATATAAAAAATTTATCTGAGCAGAGCTTTAAGAATACGCAAGCTTCCGCAAAAAGTGTGATATGATAAAAGAAACTGCCGCACCGTGATTTCTCACGGGCGGCAGTTTCCTTTTAGGAGAATATAATCTATATTGGGGAAATCCTCTTCCGGCTATTCTGAATTTAAAGCTGTATAAAACTACTTGATAAATTTAACCTCCGGGTAAATTGCCTTCTTAGCTTCCTCCTTGCGCTCGTTGAACACCTTCTTGTTTTCCTCGAAGAGGTTGTTACCGGAAGCGTCGATTGAAACGATGAGCGGACCAAATTCCTTTACCTTGCAGCACCATAATGTCTCAGGCATTCCGAGCTCGTCCCAGTGGTGCTCTGCGATGCGCTCAACCTCGGTTGCGGCGACTACGGCACAGCCGGCAGGGAATACGCAGTGGATTGCGCCGAACTCCTTGCAGGCGCGCTCTGTATTAGGACCCATTCCGCCCTTGCCGACAATAACGCGCACACCTGTCTGCTTTGTGAACTCGTACTCGAATTTTTCCATACGCATTGAGGTTGTAGGACCTACGGAAACCATCTCATAGTCGTCCTCGGTGCCCTCGATTTTTCTAACGATAGGACCTGCGTGGAATATAGCCTTGTCCTTGATGTCGTAAGGAAGCTCGCGTCCATATTCAACCAATCTTCTGTGAGCCACGTCGCGGCAGGTCATAAGGTCGCCGTCGAGCCATACAATGTCACCAATCTTTATATCCTTAAGGTCATCTGCACTTACAGGTGTAATTAAAACCTTTTTGTCTCCTCTAATTTCAACCATGTTGATACCTCCTACTTATTTTAAGGTTATGTTTATTAAAAATGTTCATTAACACTATCAGGTAAGCACCCACAATTAGACTGCGAATAGCAATAAGTGAGTGACTTTCCCTAAATTATTTGACGTGATGTATTAAAGTTCCACGGTCGAGTGTGTGTCACATACCGCGTTCAAATCCTTGTCAAAAATCACATGTCCGCGTCTGTGTGACCAGCAGCCTACATTTACGGCAACACCGATTGTGGACGGGTGACGTGCGGTGTTCTCGATATTTACGCTCATGACGGAGAACTTACCGCCCATGCCCTGTGGTCCGAGACCGATTGCGTTGATGCCGTCCTCAAGAAGCTTCTCCATCTTTGCGGCGTTGGCGTTCTCGTTGTGTGAGCCGATAGGACGCATGAGAGCCTTCTTTGATAAAAGTGCGGCAGTCTCAACGGAGGTGGCTACACCTACACCTACGAGAAGCGGAGGGCAGGCGTTGAGTCCGTAGCTTGTCATCTGGTCGAGCACGAAATCGGTAATTCCCTCATAGCCTGCACCCGGCATAAGAACCATAGCCTTGCCCGGGAGTGTGCAGCCGCCGCCTGCCATGTAAGCGTATATCTCGCAGTGGTCGTCGTTAGGAACGATATCCCAGAATACTGTAGGAGTTCCCTTGCCGACGTTTCTCTTAGTGTTGTACTCGTCAAAGGTCTCAACCGAGTTGTGGCGGAGAGGTGTTGCAAAGGTTGCCTGCACAACGGCTTCCTTTAAAAGTGCCTCGAGCTCGTTTATAAGAGGGAAGCCTGTTCCGCACTTAACCCAGAACTGGAGTACACCTGTGTCCTGACAGCTTGGGCGGTCTAAGGATACGGCGAGCTTCTGGTTCTTTGTCATTGTCTCATATAATACCTTTGGAAGTGCCGCATTTTCCTGTGCTGCGAGCTCCTCAAGCTTTGCGATTACGTCGTCCGGAAGCTTCTTTCCGATATGTCCGACGAATTTTGCCATCTTGTCTGTCATTAACTTTACGCTTTCTTCTTTGTTCATGGTAAAACCTCCTGAAAAATTAATTTATTGTGGTTATTGGTTAATAGTTATTTTTTTAATATTTATCTTTTATGGATAAAATGGATACAAAATCGGCAGCAAAATCATACATATTAAAAATGATACCAATATCAAAGGAACTCCCGATTTCACATAGTCCTTAAACTTGTAACCGCCAAGTCCGACAACCATTGTGTTTGCAGGCATTCCAATCGGTGTTGCGTAGGCGCAGGAGCCTGCGATTACGGTTGCGATTACGACTGCGCGAGGGTCAGCGCCGAGGCTCTCGGACAGTGACACGGCGATAGGAACCATAAGTGCGGTGGTCGCTGTGTTTGACATGAAGTTCGTGAGCACGCAGGTCACGACGAATATCACGAAGAGCAGAAGATGAGGGTTAGGATTGGTTCCAAGAAGTCCCATAATCCTGTCTGCGATGATATTGCCTGCGCCGGTCGTCTCAAGTGCCGTTGCGAGGGCGAGCGAACCGCCGAATAAGAGTACAACCTTCAAGTCGATGGATTTCAATGCAGCCTTTTCGGAGATTACACCGAACAGCACGAGCACGGCGGCTCCGATGCAGGCTGATACATGAATTTTTATGCCAATCTGCTTCTCGAAAATCATGGCAAGAATTACGAAAATCAGTACGACAAGTGACATAATCTGCTTCCATTTAGGAACATTGTCAAATGATGGCTGTTCATCAACTGCTTCACCCGAAGTGGCTGTGCCGTCTGGCAGCAGCCTGTAGCCTATAAGCAGGAAAAATATAATTCCGATAATTAGCATCGGTACGCCGACGGGTGCATACATGAAGAAGTTGGTCTCAATTCCCATAAATTCAAGAGCATTTACTCCCATGAGGTTGCCCGGTGCGCCGATGATGGAGAGATTTCCGCCGAGCGCTGCCGCGAACACGAGGGGAATGAGGAGACGGCTTCTTGAATAGCCCGACCTGTCTGCTATTCCGCATACGACGGGAATGAGCACCGCCGCCGTTCCCGTGTTGGATAGAAAGCCGGACATTACTCCGACAATGACCATGATTGCTGCAATAAGCATCTTTTCTGATTTGGCAAATTTAGTGACAACCCCGCCAATCTTGTTTGCCATTCCTGTCTCGAAAAGTGCCTGTCCCACTACGAACATGCCTACACATAGAATTACGTTGCTGTTTATGTATCCGACAAAGGTAGTGGAGGTGTCAAGTACGCCGGTCAGATTTAACCCCAGTGCAACAATAGTTGCCGTAAGACCGAGCGGTATCTTTTCCAGAATAAAACTGATTACTGCAAAGAGCAGAAACAGTAATGTTATGGTTGATGGTGACATGCTGCTACTCCTTTCTTACCATTAAAAATGTGTAACTCTTCTAACCTTATCAGGTGCTTTGTCCGGACGCATCTTTAATGTAATTAGATTATATTATACGGGAGCTCATAAGTCCATTTAATTAAATTTATGTTATCATAAGAAAAATTTATGATATAATGAGTGCAGGATAATGATTGCAAGTGAAAGGAGACACACCATGACCTTAAACCAATTACGCTATTTCTGCACAGCCTGCCGCACACGAAGCATAACGAAAGCCGCGGCGGAGCTGTATGTCACACAGCCTGCGGTTTCCATTGCCATAAAGGAGCTGGAGGAGGAATTTGACCTGACACTGTTTTCGAGAAGCGGAAACAGGCTTGAGCTCACCAGTGCAGGTGAGAGCTTCTACGAACAGGCGCAGGCTTTTTTGAGACACGCGGACGAGATGCAGTCGGAATTTGCCAAGCTCGGCAACAGATGTAAGACGATAAAGGTCGGTATTCCACCGATGCTCAGTACCATATTTTTCCCGGATTTACTGAATGCGTTCCGTGCGACCTATCCGGTCATACCTGTGGAGCTTGACGAGTACGGTTCAATCAGGGCTTGCAATCTTGTAAATGAGGAAAAACTGGATTTAGGACTTGTGAATATGGAGCAGTACAATATAGATAAGTTTGAGCGCGTGAAGATACTGAAAGAGCAGCTTGTCTATGTCGTTGACCCGTCGCACCCTAAGGCGAAGAATGGAGTTATGCGCGGCGAAGATTTCGCCGGGGAGAGAATACTCATGTTCAACGGCGACTCGGTACAGAACCAGCTATTGAAGGTCAGATTCGAGAGTGCGGCGGTGAATCCGCAGATAGTTATGAGGAGCAGCCAGATTTACACGACGCTGCAATTTATACGGCAGGGTGACTGCGGCTGTTTTCTGTACTCGGATATGCTCAAGCTCTTCCCAAGATATGTCGGACTTCCTCTTGACCCGCCGATAACGGCAGACATAGGAATTGTATGGAAAAAGGGAAGTTTTCTCAGCCCGCAGATGCAGCTCTTTATCGATTTTACTAAAAAATACTATAGCGAGGAGACGGAAGAAAAAATATAACCAAATTTCAACCCTCACCTTCCAAAAAAAAATGAAATAAAAATTGTGCAATATAACGAATATTTATGTTGTTTCTTATTTGTTTTTGTGAACTTGTTGACATAAAACCACATAAATGGTATAATTCAAAAGTCAAAAACGTGAATATGGACAAAATCCGGCTGTAAGGTATGAAGAAAAAGGTAATTGTGTCTAAATGAAAGCGGCGGCGAGAGATTTTGTTCTGTTTCAGCACTAAGAACAGGAGGTCAAGAAATGCGAAAAAAGCAATTACTGGCAGTTGCGCTTTCGGTGTGCCTTGCGGTGACACCGCCAATGAGCGTAAATGCACAGACCGGTCTGACTGTGGAGGAGGACGGTACAGTCACAGAGACAGTAACCGAAGGTGAGAGCGATAGCGAGGCAGCTACCAAGACAGTAACCGAGGGAGAAAGCGATAGCGAGGCAGCTTCCGAGACAGTTTCAGAGGGAGAAAGCGACGAAGAGACAACCGAGGAGATGGTTTCCGAAGGTGAAAGCGATAGCGAGACAGCTACAGAGACAGTAGCCGAAGGTGAAAGCGATAGCGAGACAGCTACAGAGACAGTAGCCGAAGGTGAAAGCGATAGCGAGACAGCTACAGAGACAGTAGCCGAGGGCGAAAGCGATAGCGAGACAGCTACAGAGACAGTTTCCGAAGTAGAAAGCGACGAAGAGACAACCGAGGAGACGGTTTCTGAAGATGAAAGCGATAACAGCACGATAGCTGAAACATATGCCGCCAGCGACAGCGCCGACAGCACAGTCGTTAGCGGAAACAGCATCACAGAGAATTTTGAGTCTGTGACGGATTTCTGGGGAATGACAGGTGCGCTTGTGGACGAAAGCAAGCTTAG
>CAMEEX010000047.1 GCA_945915235.1 uncultured Clostridia bacterium
TAACAGTCCCTCGACGATACCGCCTATGAGCACTGCGCCCATCACGGCACCGTAGCCGTAAACGCCGCCTATGTAGCAGCATATCGAGACGAAGGTGAAGCTTATTCCCATGACGATGGGAAGCCCCGAGCCTATGCGCCACAGAGGGAAGAGCTGTATGAGAGTGCCGATGCCGGCAATCATCATGGCGCTCTGTATAAGTGAGGCAAGCTGCGCCGTGTCAAGCCCGCTCGCGGCACCCACGATGAGGATAGGTGCGATGTTGGCAACAAACATTGCGAGAATGTGCTGAAGTCCAAAAGGAATGGCTTTCATTATCGGTACACGTCCGCTCAGGGAATAGATATTGTTCATTGATGCGGTATGTCCGTTGGCATTTTTATCTTTCATAATCTGTGTGCTCTCCTGATATTTAAATTTCGTTGTTAATTCTGGCTGCGGAAGGTTATTGTACCGGTTGAGGCATCCATGCCGTCAACGATTGCTAGGGACTCAAGCTGGTAGCCGAGATTTCTTATGACCTGACCGCCCGGCTGGAAGCCCTTCTCAATGGCAATTCCGATACCTTCAACGGTTGCACCCGCATCATGGCAGATGGAGATGAGTCCCTGGAGCGCACAGCCGTTTGCAAGGAAATCATCGATAATGAGCACATGATCGTCGGCACTTAAAAACTTCTTTGACACAATAACCTGATTTTTGTTCTTATGAGTGAAGGACTCCACCTCGGTGACATACATATCGCCGTCGATATTCACGCTCTTGGATTTCTTGGCGAACACTACCGGCACGTCAAAGCTCATGGCAACAACGCAGGCGATGCCGATTCCCGATGCCTCGATGGTGAGAATTTTGTTGATTGGCTTTCCCTCAAAACGCTTTTTGAATTCCTCGCCTATAAGCTTAAAAAGCCTTGTGTCCATCTGGTGGTTTAAAAAGCTGTCAACCTTGAGGATATTTCCCTCCTTGACGACTCCGTCCTTAACGATGCGTTCTTCTAAAAAGTTCATTATTGTGGTCTCCTTTTATATATTTGATTATAGGTATTATGTCTAGATTATAGCATGAAAAGTAAGTATAAAAAAAGGTTTATTTTAGAAAATATTTTCTAAATGTAAAATATGTATGCATTGGCGGATTGCGCGTCTTGGATTTGCACAAAATGAAAAATTGTGTTACTATTAATAAGATAGCGTCTGTGCAGACTTTTGCGGGTGCTCTAATGAGGGTAAAGGAGATTACGGTATTGTTAAATTTGAGATTTAAGTGGGTGGTATTGTCTAGCTTTTTCTATGTTATGTATGCGGTTCCGAAGGCTGAGTACATGTTAAGGCACCCTGACAAGTACACCGACAAAGAGAAATACGATTTTGCGATGAAGATTGTAAAGCACATGAAGAAGAGAGCAAGGACGACGACAGATGTGTACGGCATAGAGAATATTCCGAAGGAGCACGGATATATTATGTACGGAAATCATCAGGGAAAGTATGACGCGCTGGGAATACTGCTGTCCCTTGAGGAGCCGTGCGGCGTGCTTTGGGAGAAGAAGCAGGCGAGCAGGTTTTTAAGCCGTCAGGTCTGCGGGCTCATAAACGGCGTGGCGATTGACCTGACCGATATAAGGGCAAAGGTGCGCGCCATCAAGGAGGTTTCAGACCGCGTCAAGGGAGGACAGAATTTTCTCATATTCCCGGAGGGCGGCTATGGAGATAACCATAATGAGCTTCAGGAATTTTTCAGCGGGTGCTTCGCGTGCAGCCAGGCGAGCAAGGGACCTATTGTGCCGGTAGTTGTCTATGACTCTTATAAGTCCATGAACAGCAATACCTTTGAAAAGGTGAACACCCAGGTGCATTATCTTCCGCCGATATCCTATGAGGAGTATCAGGGAATGAAAAAGCCTGAGATCTGTGAGCTTGTAAAGACAAGGATTGCAGACAAATTAGAGGAGATTGAAAACGGTGAGCGAGGAAAAAAAGCTATTTAAAAGCCTTCAGGAGAGACTTGATGAACAGAGGTTAAAAAGACAGCAGGAGCAGCTTGTGAGCAGGGGTGAGATTACAAGATACGAGCCGGAGGCTGAGACCGGACTTACGGCTGAACAGGTGAGAGCACATTTTGAGGCGGGCTGGTACAATGAGACCATGGACTCGTGCACGAAGTCGGTGAGGGACATCATACTGTCCAATACACTGACATATTTTAACCTTATATTTCTTGTGCTGGGAGTGCTTCTCATAATTGTGGGTTCCTTCAGAAATCTCACATTCCTTCCGGTTATTTTTGCAAACTCCGCGATAGGAATTTTTCAGGAGATAAGAGCCAAGAAGGTTCTTGACAATATGAACATGCTCAATGCGCCCATGGCTAAGGTTGTAAGGGATGGAAAGCCAAGTGTGATAAAGACGCAGGAGCTTGTGGCGGACGACGTCGTCATATTCGGGGCGGGAAGCCAGATATGCGCCGATGCCGTGGTGCTCTCTGGCAGCGTTCTTGTAAACGAGGCACTGCTTACGGGAGAGTCTGACGACATCGTAAAAAAGAGCGGGGACTCACTGATGAGCGGAAGCTTTGTCGTGTCGGGCGAGTGCCGCGCAAGGCTTGAAAATGTGGGTCGTGACTCGTATATATCCAAGCTGACCATGGAGGCTAAGGCGATGGGGTCAGGTGAGGAGTCGGAGATGATACGGTCGCTCAACAACCTTCTAAAGTGGGTCGGAATATGCATAATACCTATGGGTATACTGCTCCTGTGGCAGGGCATGAATGTAAACATGGAGAGTTTTCCCGATGCGGTCACCGCGATGGTAGCCGCTGTCATCGGTATGATACCGGAGGGACTCTACCTTCTCACGAGCGTCGCGCTCGCGGTCAGCACGATACGTCTCGCGTCACAGAAGGTTCTCCTGCACGATATGAAGAGTATAGAGACACTTGCGCGCGTAAATGTGCTCTGTGTCGATAAGACCGGAACGATTACCGAGAACAAGATGTCGGTTCAGGAGGTGTACGAGCTTGCCGGACAGAGGTACGCGGACAGCTCAAGGATGCTTGCGGATTTCGTATCCGTGATGGGAAATGACAACATCACCATGAACGCGCTCAAGGAATATTTTAAGGAGACGACGGGAAAGCAGGCTGTGTCGCACACGGGCTTTACCTCGGCGTTAAAATACAGCTCGGTAACATACTCTGACGCTGCATATGTGCTCGGAGCTCCCGAGATGGTTCTGCGTGAAGTGTATGGTGAATACAAGGATACGATAGAGAAATTCTCGAGGACGGGCGGGAGAGTTCTCGTGTTTGCCCGATATTTTGGAGAGATTGAGGGAAAGCCTCTAACAGCAAGGGTTGAGCCGCTCGCGTTTGTGGTGCTGTCTAACCCTATAAGGCAGAACGCGAAGGAGACCTTCAGGTATTTTGCCGAGCAGGAGGTTCAGGTAAAGGTTATCTCGGGCGATAATCCGGTCACGGTTTCCGAGGTTGCGCTCCGTGCGGGAATTGAGGGAGCAGAACGTTTCATAGATGCATCGACGCTTCACACGGAGAAGGATATATATGAGGCGGCGGGAAAATATGTTGTGTTCGGACGAGTGTCACCTGAGCAGAAGAGACAGCTTGTAGGTGTACTTCAAAAGCAGGGAAACACGGTTGCCATGACGGGCGACGGTGTAAACGATGTGCTCGCGCTCAAAGATGCCGATTGCAGCATCGCGATGGCTTCGGGAAGTGAGGCGGCAGCGCAGGCGGCGCAGGTCGTCCTGCTCGAGTCGGATTTTTCCAAGATGCCGTCGGTTGTGCTCGAGGGCAGAAGGGTCGTCAACAATATCGAGCGCTCGGCGAGCTTATTTCTCGTGAAAAATATATTCTCGTTCATTATGGCGCTGTGTTCAATAATCGCGGCGATAACATACCCGCTTGAGCCTGCACAGATATCGCTTATAGCGATGTTTACAATAGGAATACCTTCATTCTTCCTCGCATTGCAGCCGAACAAGAAGCGAATAGAGGGACATTTTATGAAGAATGTACTGTTAAAGGCGCTTCCGGGCGGTCTGACCGATGTCATATGTGTTGGGGCACTGGTCGTGTTCGGAAACACCTTCAACCTTGACCTTGACGGTGTGGCTACGGCGGCAACGCTGCTGCTTGCAATAGTAGGCTTTATGATTATGATTAAAATTAGCAAGCCGTTCAACAAGCTGACCTTTACGGTATTTGTGTTCTGTGTGATAGGGCTTATCTTCTCAAGCACGGTGTTAAAGAGTCTGTTCTATATGAGTCATATGTCGACAGAGTGCATAATGCTTGCGGTTGTATTTGCCATCGCGACGGAGTCACTTTTCAGGTATCTTTCGCTTCTGATTGAGAAGCTTGAGCGTTGGTTCGACTCGGACACGGTACAGGAGAAAATGCCTAAGAGAAAGACAAGAAAAAACAGGGCATAACAGATTAATGAAACTCCTCAGATTAAAGAGTATAAGCTTGAAAGTGAAACTTTCAAATTACTTATTGGCGGCAGTACTGCAAGTAATGCCGACAGTATGCAGGGGTATAAAAGTGACTATAACATAGCACTAGTTTATATGGTTTTATTGTTGAGAGGCTTTTTGTATTATAGATGCATAGTCATGTTTTATGCGCGAGACTGAGAAAATATTGAGGAGGTTGCGATTTTGAAGGAAAAAACTAAGAAGGCGCTTATAATAACGGTGCTGTCGCTTGTGCTGGTGGGGCTCGTGGTCTACATAGCGGCGGAGCTTGGGGCTTTTAAGCCGGCAGGTGGTAAGGGTGCCGTGAGAAAGGAGCTTACGGCGGTTGAGCTCACGAAACTCATGGGAAACGGCATCAACCTTGGAAACACGATGGAGGCTTACGGACGTGCCTCACTTGGAACGGGTGCACCGACGTCCAGTTATGAGACATTCTGGGGACAGCCGGTTACAACGCAGGAGATGATTACCGCGATGAAAAATTCGGGCTTTGACACAATCCGTATTCCGGTGGCGTGGACGAACGCCATGAATTTTGAGAGCGGTGACTACACCATCGGTGAGGACTGGTTTGCCCGCGTCGAGGAGATTATCGGCTATGCCATGAACGAGAACATGTATGTCATTGTGAATGACCACTGGGACGGAAGCTGGTGGGGAATGTTCGGTTCGGCGAGTGCTGACACCAGACAGAAGGCTATGGACATGTACATCTCTATGTGGACGCAGATTGCGGAGAGATTTAAGGATTACTCGGACTATCTTATATTTGAGTCGGCAAATGAGGAGCTCGGTGAGCGCTTAAACGATAAGGATATCGCGGCGGACTCGGGAACACTCTCGACTGACGAGTGCTATGAGACGACGAACAAGATTAACCAGACCTTTGTCGACACCGTGCGTGCAACGGGCGGCAACAACAAGCAGAGATTTCTTCTCATAGCAGGCTATGGCACTGACATAAAGAGCACCTGCGACAGCAGATATGTCATGCCGACCGACTCAGCACAGAATAAGCTCTTGGTGTCGGTTCACTATTATGAGCCATTCTCCTACTGTGGTTCGGCGAGCCTCTCAAGCTGGGGAACCGTAAAGCATTACGAGAAGCAGAATGAGCTCTTGGAGATGATGACCAAGTTCACGGACGCGGGCTACGGGGTAATCTTTGGCGAGTACGCCGTGGCGCTCAACGCTGACGGCTCGGTGAAGGACAACACCTGTGACTTTATAAAGAATTTCCTCGATAACTGTGATTTGTACAATTACTGCCCGGTTCTCTGGGACTGCTCAAGTCTGTTTAAGAGAAGCACACTGAGCTGGCTCGACTCCGATGTAGAGGCTCTCTACAAGGAGAGAAGCTATGCGGCGCAGGCATCGCTTGACGAGGAGACCATAAAGGAGAACGCAAAGGCAGAGATGGCTGCGGCACTCGCGGCTGCATCTGAGTCACTCGACAACGGAACACCTGCCGGCGCGGCTTCCGATGAGGTTATCGCATGGCTGATGTTCAACTCCAACGACTGGAGCGTGACCTACAGTGTCGGCGACGAGTACAACCCATCTGAAAAGACGGACGGTCTCGTGGCACAGGACGTCAAGATAACGGGCGAGGGAACCTACACGGTATCGCTCGACTTCACAAAGACGGCGGCAGGCTATGCAAACAGCACGGTATTCTGTGCACTCGGAATTTCCAACGGTGAGATTTTGTATCCGGGGTACATAATAGATGTCGTTGACCTTGAGATTAACGGAAAGTCATATCCGCTCACAGCGGAGCCGTACACCACGACCGATGACAAGAAGTGCACAAGACTTAACATCTACAACGCATGGGTCAAGTCAATTCCGGCCGAGGCGAGAACCGCAGACGGCGATCTCTCGACAGTGTCCCCGTGCATCGTGGACAACGAGGAGCTTGGAAATATAACAAGCATCAGCCTCACATTTGAATATAAGCCGGCGGAATAATGGGAAAAATACCGTCTAAGATATATTGCAATTTCACACAAGAAAAATTAATAGAACGGCAGCAATAACAAAAAGCTGGTCAAAAGCGGCGAGACGTAAGTCCTGCCGCTTTTTTTGCGCTGCCGTTACAGAATGGGCTGTAATGTAGGTGGATGAAAAATTTCATAGAGAAAACCATATTGACACAAAGTATTATTTGCATTAATATATATAATACAAACTGAGCCGTCAAAACATGTACAATAAATATGGCTGTGTATAAGATGTTGTATTTATGCATATCACGACCTTTACGAGAAGCCTAGCTGTTCTTAGGACTCTGTCCATAACCCAGCCAAAAGCAGCACGGACGCTGCTTTAGAAGCAATGCATACACGGAGGTATGCTTTGCTTCGGTGGCGTATATATAGAAAGCATTTATCAGAGTCCTTAGAACACCTTGCTTCGAGCAATGAAGCTGATATGCATAAATACAACACCTTATACTCTCGAAGTTTGAAAATGCATGTTTTGACCCACAAGTTCTATTTGAATAATTATTTCGCAGAGGAGGATTAACATGATAATTGAACTCAACACAGCGTCGGACATTCCGATTTATGTACAGCTTCGCAACCAGATTGTGCTTGGCATAGGAAGAGGTGAGTTAAAGGAAGGCGAGAGCCTTCCGACGGTCAGGCAGATGGCGGAGGATACGGGTATCAATGTGATGACCGTGAACAAGGCATACGGAGTTTTGAAGGCGGAAGGCTTTATCGAGATTGACAGGCGGCATGGCGCAAAGATTTGCCCCAAGGTGGACAATGGGGCGCAGTACCGTGAGAAGGTTGAGGCAGAGCTTGAGCTTCTCATCACGGAGACGACGTTAAAGGGCATAAAAAAAGAAGAATTTATGAAAAAATGTGAGGAAATCTATAACAGGCAGCAGATTGTTCTGGTATAGAAAAGGGGGAGAAAATTATGGTTGTCATGGTGATTGAGATTATTACGATGCTGTTTATGCTCGCAACCTTAGTTTACACTATGGGGAGTGGGACCGTTCTTGAAAACGGAGCATACTATATGGGAATAACAATTCCAAAGGAGCGCAGGGACGAGGAGCCTGTAAAAAATATAAAGGCAGAGTACAGGCGGAGCTGGAAAATAATAAGCCTTGTCGGGCTTGTAACCTGTCTTGCAATTTTGATTTTTTATGATTATGTGTCAATACAGATGGTTTATATTTTAACATGGTTTTTTGTGCTCATGTATGCGTATCAGAACAGCCTTAAAAGGTGTGGCTGGAAGCTGTACAACTGGAAGATAGAGCAGGATTGGTATAAGGGCAGTGAAGACGGAGGAAAGCTTCGCAGGATAGATACCGCACTAATAAGCAGCAAGAAAAAGATGCCGGTACGCCCTTACTGGGGAGTGCTGCCGATGGCGATGGTTGTGTTTTGCGTGTTCAGATATTGTGCGGTGCATTTTTCTGTCGTATCATGCAGCTTTGCAGCCTGTGCTGTTATGTTTTTTGTGATATATTTTGTGATTGCAAGGTCGCGCACCAAGGTTTACTGCGATGACAGCGAGATAAATATTGCGATTAACAGGAGCGTAAAGTACGAGTGGAGCAGATGCATGATGCTTCACAGCTTTATGGCGGCGTTTATTGCGCTTGTTCTTTCGCTGGGATATACATCGGGAACACAGTCAAATGGCGGAAAAATGTCTGCCTATCTGGGCTATGCCATGATAATGCTTTGCTCGCTCGGAAGCCTTGCGGCACTCATTGCCGCCTATGTCAATGTGCAGGAGGTGAAAAATCAGGCGGGCGCGGTGCAGTACTACGATGACGACGATATATATTATCTGACGGGAAAGAAAAATCCAAACGCGCCGAGGATTCAGGAAAAGAGAGTTGGAATAGGTTTCTCGTTGAATGCCGGGAGCAAAGGGGATTGGATTGTTGTCGGAGTTACCATGCTCTTTACTGTCGTGCTTGCGCTCTTTTTGGCAAAATATGATCTGGCTGATGTCTCACTTGACATTGCAAGCGATGACAGCGGAAGAAAAATTGCGTATGTCGAGGCGGCAGGAGAGAAAAGCCAATTTTACCTTGACGAGATAACGGATATTGAGCTTTTGGACGAACTTCCCGACATGTCCAAGAATGTGGGCTACGACGGAACAGTGTATAATATAGGAAGCTTTGAAGTGTCGGGCTACGGAAAATGCGATACATATATCTGCCTGAAAACGCATATGGCGGTTGTCGTTAAGACCGCTGACAGGGTGTATTTGTTCAATGATGAGACGGCGGACGGGACGAGGGAGATGTACGAGAGTTTGCGTTGAAACAGTGTTGTGGAAGTGTTATAATAAAAACAGTGTATTTTGAAAAGCTGTTTAGGAAATGTATATTGCAGTGCATGATATAGTGGGGAGTGCATAAATGGGAACTTACTTAAATCCGGGCAATGAGAGTTTTAGAAAAATGGTCAACTCAGACATATATGTTGATAAAACAGGACTTATAAACTATACGAACAGGGTCATCAACACAATGCAGGAGTATATATGTGTGAGCCGTCCAAGGCGTTTTGGAAAGTCAATGGCGGCGTGGATGCTTGCAGCATATTACAGCCGCGGATGCAGTTCGGCAGAGCTTTTTTCTGGATTTGAGATTGCCGGCAGTGACGATTTTGAAAAATATCTCAACAAGTATAATGTGATTTTTATAAATATGCAGGAGTTTTTAAGTCAGAGCAGCAGTATTGAAGGTATGATTGACCTCTTAGAGAGGAGTGTTCTGTGGGAGCTTTTGGAGGTATACCGTGATGTGCGTTGCTTTGACAGCACAAGCCTTGCGCGGACGATGCAGGATATTTACAGTCAGGAAAAATGTCCGTTTATTGTTATAATTGATGAGTGGGACTGTATTTTCAGGGAGTACAAGACAGACAAGGCGGCGCAGGAGAAATATCTGGATTTTCTGCGCGGACTTTTAAAGGATAAGGTATATATTCATCTTGCGTACATGACGGGAATACTTCCTATTAAGAAGTATGGCACACATTCGGCGCTCAACATGTTTGATGAGTTTTCTATGATTGACCCCGGGCCGTTAGCCTCCTATGTCGGGTTTACGCAGGAAGAGGTTTATAAGCTCTGTTGCCGCTATGACATGGACATGGACGAGGTGAAAAGCTGGTACGACGGATATTTTTTTGAACCGGATATCAATGTCTACAGTCCGCGTTCGGTTGTGAGCTGTATGAGGTTTGGCAGGATTGGCAATTACTGGAACCAGACGGAGACCTTTGAGGCATTGCAGTGCTATATAGATATGAATTTTTCAGGTTTGAGAGACGATATATTGAGCATGATGGCAGGCGAGAGGGTTGCTGTCAACACAGGAAGCTTTGCCAACGACATGGCGACATTCAGGACGGAGGACGATGTTCTGACTTTGCTTGTGCATCTTGGATATCTGGGATACGATTATGAAAATAAAAATGTATTTATACCTAATAATGAAATCAGGGCTGAGTATGTGAATGCTGTGTCCGTATCCGATTGGGGAGAAGTCTCGAAGGCATTAAAAAACTCTGCTGATACGCTCAATGCTATATGGCAGGGAAGAGCGCAGAGAGTTGCCGATGGGATAGGCGAGGCGCACTTTGAAACCTCACATATACAGTACAATGATGAAAATGCTTTGAGCTATACTATATCGCTTGCACTCTACGCCGCGAGAAATTTTTATACGGTGTATAGGGAGCTTCCGGGAGGAAAGGGTTTTGCGGATATGGTCTATGTTCCGAGAAAAAAATTCAGCGACAAGCCCGCACTTGTGGTGGAGCTGAAATGGGATAAAAATGCAAAGGGAGCAATCGAGCAGATTAAACAGAAGGAGTACTGTAAGTCACTTGAGGAATACAAGGGAAACATACTGTTAGTCGGGGTGAATTATAACCCCAAGACCAAATTACACGAATGTATTATAGAGGAGCACAAAAAATGACAGTTTCGCATATAACCATAGACAGGCAGAGGGTTATTGACACCTTCGCGGCATACGTTAAGAATTACAACAGCGAGGATACCAAGGTTAAGTTAAAGATTGAGCACACCTACCGCGTGGCAGGGCTTTGTCAGGCGATTGGAAAGTCCATCGGGCTTACGGGGGCGGATTTGGACATCGCGTGGCTTACGGGCATGCTGCACGATGTCGGAAGGTTTGAGCAGCTAAGAAGATATAACACCTTTTACGACGACAAGTCGGTGAATCACGCACATCTTGGGTGTGAGATACTGTTCGACGAGGGACGGATAAGGGACTATATAGACGATGACAGTGAGGACGAGCTTATAAAGAGAGCAATCTATCATCACAGCGATTACCGCATACCGCAGGATTTTGACGAGCGAACCACGATGTACTGCAATATTCTGCGCGATGCGGACAAGGTTGATATTTTGAAGGTGAACTGCGATTTTCCGCTCGAGGAAATCTACAATGCCACGACGCAGGAAATAAGAAACGGTGAAATAACCGATGCGGTGCTTGATGCGTTTGCGGAGAGACACACGATACTCAGGTCGTTAAAAAAGACCGCTGTCGACAACGTGCCGGGGCATATCTCGCTCGTGTTTGAGCTCGTGTACGACGAGAGCGTGAGACAGGCGGTAAAACAGGGCTACCTTGACAAGATGCTCGCGTTCGAGTCGGACAATCCTGACACTCAGCGCAAGATGCAGGAGGTCAACAGGATAATGAGGGAGTACATATCAGAAAGGACGCAGTCAGGCAACACCGCAAAGTAAGGAAAAGCGTGTGGCATGAATAGCGGACGCAAAGAGGGATAAAATAGAAGTCATAAAGATATTTGGAGGACTTCTATGGATAGAATTGAAAAGACGATGGACGGCAATGCCGCGGCAGCACATGTGGCATATGCGTTCACTCAGGTGGCACCTATATATCCGATAACACCGTCGTCACCGATGGCGGAAATCATTGACGAGTGGGCAGCGGGCGGAAGAAAAAATCTCTTCGGAGAGACAGTCCGCGTGGTTGAGTTACAGTCGGAGGCGGGTGCGGCAGCCACGCTTCACGGTACGTTAAGTGCAGGAGTCCTTGCGACGACTTTTACAGCCTCGCAGGGACTTCTTTTGATGCTGCCGAATATCTACAAGGTGGCAGGCGAACTTCTTCCGGGTGTGTTTCATGTGGCGGCGAGAACGGTCGCGGCACATGCGCTGTCAATATTCGGTGACCACTCGGATGTGTATGCGTGCAGGCAGTCAGGTGTGGCGATGCTCGCGAGCGGCAGTGTGCAGGAGGTCATGGATTTGTCGGCGGTGGCACATCTGTCGGCGATACGCGGGCGGGTGCCGTTCATACATTTTTTTGACGGTTTTAGAACCTCGCATGAGGTAAAAAAGATTAAGCTATGGGACTATGAGGAGCTGCGGGAAATGCTTGATGAGGGCGCGCTTGATGCTTTCAGGCAGAGAGGGCTTGACCCGGAGCATGCCTTTATGGCGGGCTCGGCGCAGAACCCGGATATCTTTTTTCAGGCGCGCGAAGCGGCAAACGGGTATTATCAACAGCTTGTGGAAGTAGTGTGTGGATATCTTGACGAGGTGAACAGAAGGCTGGGGACAAGCTACGGCCTTTTCGACTACTACGGAAGCGGGCGCGCCACGCATGTGATTGTCGCGATGGGTTCGGTGACGCAGACGATTGAGGAGGTCGTCGACTTCATCAACTCATATGTGGGAATTGCGAAGGCTGAGGAGGAGGTCGGCGTGATTAAGGTGCATCTGTACCGTCCATTTTGTGTGGAGCATTTTCTTAACTGCCTGCCTGACAGCGTGGGGCAGATTACGGTGCTTGACAGGACGAAGGAGCCCGGAAGTGTCGGGGAGCCGCTGCTTCTCGATGTGATAGCTGCGCTCAAAGGGAGCCGCTTTGAGAACATTCCCGTGTACGGCGGGCGCTACGGTCTGAGCTCTAAGGACACCACGCCTGAGCAGATTATGGCTGTCTATGCAAACCATGAAAAAAAGAGGTTTACGATAGGAATTGATGATGACGTGACGGGGCTTTCCTTAAATGAAAAGCTTGGCGTCAGGTGCTTTACGGGGCATGACGAGCTGCCTGACCTCAACAAAGCCACACTTGAGTACATGTTCTGGGGGCTTGGAGGCGACGGCACAATCGGAGCCAACAAAAATTCCATCAAGATTATCGGAAATAACACCAATCTGCAGGTTCAGGGATATTTTTCATACGACTCGAAAAAGTCTGGCGGTGTCACAGTGTCGCATCTGCGCTTTGGAAAAGGTGAAATCCGCTCGGCGTATCTGGTGCAGCACCCTGATTTTGTCGCGTGCCACAACGAGAGCTATATTCTAAAATATGATATGCTGTCGAACGTAAAACATGGCGGAGTTTTCCTGCTAAACTGCGACTGGGAGAAGGACGAGCTCGACAGCAGGCTTCCCGATGCGCTAAAGCATGCCATCGCGGTAAAAAAGCTCGATTTCTACATTATAAATGCCGTCCGTATCGGTAAAGAAATTGGGATAAACGGCAAGATAAACACGATTTTGCAGTCGGCTTTCTTTAAGATTGTGTGCGGCAAGTATGCGCGGGAGTATGGACTCATGAGTTACGAGGAGGCGGTCGGGTATATGAAGGCTGCCGCGAGGGCTTCCTACGAGGTGAAGGGTCAGAAGATAGTCGAGATGAATTACCGGGCTATAGAGCGCGGCGGTGACGGACTGGTGCGGGTGGAGGTGCCTAAGGAGTGGGAAAACTGCTCCGACAAGCCGAAGGTGCGCCCGTCAACCGCGTTTGAGGACAGACCATGTGTCATGGACTATGTAAAAGATATCCAGTCGAAGGTCAATGCACTGACAGGCGATGAGCTTCCGGTGTCGGCATTTCTTCCTTATGTTGACGGGCGGCAGCCGTCGGGAACCTCGGCGCACGAGAAGAGGGATTTTGCCGTGGAGCTTCCGCAGTGGCTTCCCGAGAACTGCATACAGTGCAATCGCTGTTCCTATGTCTGCCCACATGCCGTCATACGTCCAGTCGTTATGGACGAGGATGAGGTAAAAAATGCGCCGGAGAAAATGAAAAGTATCTCGATGAACGGCATGCCGGGAAAACATTTTGCGATAGTGGTATCTGCGAGGGACTGCACGGGCTGCGGCTCCTGCGCGGGTGTGTGTCCGGGAATGAGGGACAACAAGGCGCTGGTGATGAAGCCGCTTATGGAGTACGATAAGGGGAAGCATCAGGAGGAGTTTGACTACGCGCAGACCTTGTCCGACAAGCCGGAGCTTGCCGATAAATTCAGGGTCGGTACGGTGAAGGGAAGCCAGTTTAAAAAGCCTCTTCTGGAGTTTTCGGGGGCGTGTGCGGGCTGCGGAGAGACGCCGTATGCGAAGCTTGTAACCCAGCTTTTCGGCGAGAGAATGTATATCGCCAACGCGACGGGCTGCTCGTCCATATGGGCGAACTCAACGCCGTCGACCGCGTACAGTGCATACCCTGACGGGCGGGGACCTGCGTGGAGCAATTCGTTGTTCGAGGACGCGGCAGAGTTCGGGTACGGAATATACCTTGCGGAGCAGGTCAAAGAAAACAGTCATGGTAGGAATGGTAAAATTCATAATGAACAAAGCGTAAAAGCAGATGTAAAAACCGAAAAGAAATCCATCTGGATATTCGGCGGTGACGGCTGGGCTTATGACATCGGCTACGGCGGTTTGGACCATATTCTTGCGAGCGGTGAGAATATAAACATTCTCGTATTTGATACGGAAGTATACTCTAACACGGGCGGTCAGGCGTCTAAGGCGACTCCGAAAGGTGCATACGCGAGATTTGCCTCTGACGGAAAACGAACGCCGAAGAAGAAACTCGCAGCCATCGCGATGACCTACGAGAATGTCTATGTGGCACAGGTCGCGATGGGAGCCGACTACGAGCAGACGGTGAGGGCGTTTACCGAGGCGGAGAGCTATGAAGGACCATCGCTCATCATAGCCTACTGCACCTGCATAGCCCACGGCATAAGGGCAGGAATGGGAAGCTCGCAGGCTGAGGAGAAGAAGGCGGTTGCCGCAGGCTATTGGGAGCTTTTCCGCTACAACCCTGTGTTGAGAAAGCAGGGAAGGGAGCCGTTCGTAATTGACAGCAAGCCGCCGACAATACCTTATGAAGAGTTTCTTGCCGGGGAGATAAGGTACAGAAAAAGCTAAAAAATATCCCATTATCAGTGAGCTGTTTATTGGAAGGTTTTGTCCGTTTCAGCTTATGATAATGGGATATTTTATTTAAACGTACGTTTTATCAATCAGAATGGAAATTACTTTCCAAGCTGCATATCATTGTTACCTGAGTCAGAGGTGAAAATCTCAAGCATGTTGATAGGGTCGTTGTAATCTGCTAACCAGCCTTCACGGCACATACCGGAGTAGTTACCTGCCTTACGGTCTGCCAGGAATACGTTCCAGTCCTCCTGCTTGATTGTAACCTCGATACCAAGGATGGAGAGGTCTGCCTGAATTGACTCAGCAACTGCAACGTGACTGGTTGATGTGTTTGTGAGGTACTCAAATCCAAGGGCAGGGCTGATTGCATATGAACCGTCACCGTTGGCTGTAAAGGTATAGCCAGCGCCCTCAAGAAGAGCCTTAGCTTCCTCAATCATATCGGCACCTGTCTTTGATGCGTCATAGTAGGACTTATTGTGGAACTCACCGCCGTTGCCGTCTGCCATTCCGAGTGGAACAAATGCATCTGCGAGCTGCTGACCTGTCTGACCGATAGTATCAACGATGTACTGACGGTCAATAAGTAAGCTGATTGCGTGACGCATATCCGCTGCCTGCTGAACTGTCTTGCCGGCGAACATTTCAGAGTTTACATTGAAGCCTGCATAGTATGTACCAAGGTTGTCAACAATGTGGAACTCAGGATTGTCAAGGAGGGACTGAATTTCATCGTTAGGAACTGTATCGGCGAAATCAAGGTCGCCACTGTTGTATGCTGCATAGATAGCTGTATCGTCATCTGAAAGCATGAACTCAAGAGTATCCATTGTAACCTTGTCTGCATCATAGTAGTTGTCGTTCTTTACATAGATCATGCTCTCGTTGTGGTTCCATGTCTGAAGGGTATAAGCACCGTTAGATACAAAACCTGCTTCCTGAGCCCATGCGCCAGGGTTGGTTCCGTCCGGGTTGGCTTCTTCAACACCTGCCTGATATACAGGGTAGAATGTAGGGAATGCAGTTAAATCGATGAAGTATGCACAAGGGGATACAAGCTTGACTGTAAGTGTATAATCATCAGTAGCCTCAACTGCGAGTGAGCCATCGGCATTGCGGTCAACAACGTCGAAGAGGTAGCTGTAATCTGCTGCTGTCTCATCTGCGACAACTCTGTTCCAGCTATATACGAAATCGTTGGCTGTGACTTCCTCACCGTTACTCCACTTAGACTCTCTTAAATGGAAGGTATACTCTGTGCCGTCCTCCGATACATCGTAACTCTCTGCTACGGCAGGAACGAGCTGACCGTCTGAGTTATATGTGTTAAGACCTGCAAATGTGTTGACTGCAAGACAGCCGCCGTCAACGGAGCTTGTGAGAGCCGGGTCAAGGTAGTCAGGCTCGGAAGCAATGTTAATCTTAAGACTTCCCGGATTGGCCGCATTTGTTGAGAACATAAAGAACTTCATGCCAAATACTGTTGAGAAGATACCGTCAACATCCGGCTTCTGAAGATATACATCATTGTAGTAATAGATTGGGATTACTGCCCAGGTATCCATAAGCATATCCTCTGCCTGATGCATGAGGTCAACGCGGGCTGCGAAATCTGTTGTTGTACGGATTTCGTCGATGAGTGCGTCGTAAGCTGACCACTCAGGAGCAGCACTTCCCGTAGCTTCAGGGGCAGATGTCTCAGGTGCTGCGGTGCCTGTTGTCGTTGTCTCTGTAACAGAAGCTGCATCGGAGCTTCCTGTTTTTGTTGTGTCACTGCTGCTTGGTGTGCTGTTGCAGGCTGTCATGGAGAGAACCATGCTCGCTGCGAGTACGCATGCACCAACCTTCTTGCCAAAATTCTTCTTCATAATTTTTTCCTCCTAGAAATTATATAAAGATTTATTTCAACCCTTGCGGGTGGAAACCATAAAATAAATAAAAATACAAGTGTTTTACACCGATTTGTGAAATCCTGCCGGCTATTAACGGTTGCATATTACTTGTTCCAGCAGGCAACCCCGTGACCATTGCCACGGTCTTTGAGAGGCGGCATTTCAAGAGCGCACTGCTCGGTTGCATATTTGCATCTGGTTCTGAACGGACAGCCTGTAGGCATATGGAGCGGGGAAGGAACATCCCCCTCGAGCACTATACGGTGGCTGTTTCTTGCAGTCTCAGGATCAGGAACAGGTACTGCCGAGAGAAGGCTTAAGGTGTATGGGTGAATTGGATTGTCATTTAATTCATCCGCATCGGCAATCTCCATCATTTTGCCCAGATACATAACGGCAATTCTGTCGGATATATGATGAACGACAAGCAGGTCATGGGCTATGAAAAGATATGCCACGCCGAGCTTATCCTGAAGCTCCTCAAACATGTTGACAACCTGTGCCTGAATGGAAACATCAAGTGCGGATACAGGCTCATCGCATACGATGAATTTAGGGTTTACCGCGAGTGCCCTCGCGATGCCGATACGCTGTCTTTGACCGCCGGAGAACTCATGTGCGTAACGCGCTGCATGTTCGGCGTTTAGTCCAACAGTCTCCATGAGGCTCAAAATCTTGTCACGGCGTTCCGCTCTGCTGCTATAAAGCTTATGTACGTCGAGAGGCTCGCCGATTATGTCCTCAACCGTCATGCGGGGATTGAGGGAAGAATAAGGATCCTGAAAAACCATCTGCATACGGTTTCTGTACGGGTGCATATCCACGTCAATCTTTTTATGTCGTATTGGCTTTCCGTCCGGACCTAAAATCATTTTTCCGTTCTCGTCATATTCCTCACCGCTGTCAAAGAGTACATCGCCGTCAAATTCTATACGGCCTGCGGTAGGCTGGTAGAGACGAAGAAGAGTACGGCCTACAGTGGTTTTACCGCATCCTGACTCGCCTACAAGACCAAGAGTTTCTCCCGGTTTTATGGCAAAGGATATGTCATCCACTGCCTTTAAAGGAATTTTTTTCAGACCTTTTTTTACCGGAAAATACTGCTTTAAATGTTCAACCTTTAGAAGGTATTCATCTTTTTTTATTTCATTATTAGTATTGTTACTCATCCGTGCCTTCACCTCCGGCTTCGTATAAATCCTTGATATTCATCCAGCATGCGGCAAGATGTGAATCGCTTATTCTGTATTCCTCAGGCTTTTCGCTCAGGCATATCTTAAGAGCTTTGTCACATCTGGGGCAGAAAGCACAGCCCTTTGGCATGTTGAGAAGATTGATTGGCGTGCCGCCGATTGGAACAAGCTTCTCATTCATGTTGTCCGCCTTCGGGATAGAGCGCAGCAACCCTTTTGTGTATTCATGTGCCGGTCTGTAGAAGATATCATCGGCACTTCCACGCTCACATACACGGCCACCGTACATTACAAGAATTTCATCACACATGCTTGCGATTACACCGAGGTCATGCGTTACCATGATGATTGCCATTCCGAGTTTCTTCTGTAAATCCTGCATAAGTTCAAGAATCTGTGCCTGAATGGTAACATCAAGAGCCGTCGTAGGCTCATCTGCAATGAGTATATCGGGTTCACAGGCGAGAGCCATCGCAATCATTACACGCTGTCGCATACCTCCAGACAACTCGTGAGGATACTGCTTGACACGGCTTTCAGGTTCATTAACGCCGACGAGCTTTAGCATCTCAATGGCGCGGGCTTTGGCTTCTTTCTTGGATTTATTGGTGTGGAGCCTTATCGCTTCGACGAGCTGGTTCCCGACTGTGTATACAGGGTTAAGGCTGGTCATGGGGTCCTGAAATATTATGGAACACTTGGAGCCACGAAAATTCTGCATCTGTTTCTTGCTCCATTTGGTGATGTCCTCACCTTTATAATTTACCTGACCACCGGTAATGCGCCCGGTGGAGGCGAGTA